>CATPBN010000301.1 GCA_955652635.1 uncultured Gemmatimonadaceae bacterium | reverse complement strand
GGTCGGATTGGCGTATGCCGCTCGCACCGGTGGCGTGTCGTTCGGGGTTGGTTATACCTGGGTTCACAACCCCGTCGTTACGGTGGCCGGCGCTGAAGGCGGTAGCAGCAATGGAGTCACGGGAAGCTTCGGAGCCTACAGCAACGGATCCGGCAGCCGCCCGTTACACACCCAACTGCTTTCGAACTATAACTTCGGCAGCCGATACCTCTGGGCTCGGGGCCGCGCGTCGGTCCCATTTGGATACTCGGTGGTGCATCCGGCGCGGATCGGCCTCGAGGTCGTCGGACAAGGTGGTGGCAAGAACGGGATCACGAGCAACTCGTTCCAAGTCGGCCCAACGCTCGAGTATGCGTGGACTCCGAATTTCCGCACCACAGGTGTCATCGGTTACAAGAGTGTCGGTGGAAGCTTCAACGGCGTCTCGGCATCTCGGCAATCGGCGGCGTATTTCAAGCTCGAGTTCTCGTTCTCTCCATGATTCACGAATTGACATGAAAACCGAAAACCCCCGGGAATTTGCCGGGGGTTTTTTGTTGGATCACTGCGTGGGACGTTGAGCGACGAGCGTTTTCAACCGCGCCTTCACTTGCGGCCATTCTTCGTCGAGAATGCTGTAATAGATGCTGTCCCGGTAGCGTCCGGTCCATGTGAGTGTGTGCTTGCGGAGAATTCCCTCCTCTTTCGCCCCAATCCGCAGTATCGCGTTTCGCGACTGGGTGTTGAGCACGTCCGTCTTGAGCTCGACTCGCACGCATCCCAGCTGCTCGAAGGCGTGGGTCAGCATCAGATATTTCGCTTCAGTGTTCGTCACGGTCCGCTGCCAGGCAGGCGCCAGCCAGGTCCAACCGATCTCAATGCGGCGATTGGCGCGGTCGTAGTTTGCAAAGCGCGTACTGCCGACAACCGTGCCGGACGACCGCTCCACAGTGACGAAGGGAAGTGCGGTTCCCTCACGCTGCAGCTGTAGCGCAGCGTCCATGTAGTTGCGCATTTCTTCCGGCGTGCGAATCGGAACAATGGCGCGACGCCAGATCTCGGGATCGAGTCCGGCCGCCGTCAGGCCGGTATGGTGCTCGAGGCACATCGGCTCGAGCCGAACGAAAGCGCCCTCCAGCAATACTGGCTCGAGGGGAGGCGCGGCAGAATCCACTCAGCCCGTGGGCGGCGAAGGTAGCGTGAGCGGCACCACGGGATGCTTGAGATGAAAGCCCGTCGCGTCCTGATACGCGCGCGCCACCGCGAGCAGCTTTGCTTCCTCGAAGAGTCCGCCCAGGAAGGTGAGGGATACAGGAGTGCCATCATCTCTGAAACCGTTCGGAAGAATCACCGCCGGGTGACCCGTGAGATTTGTCGCCACGAGCTGGGAAAGATTCGCCGCGCCAGTCGGCGTGACGATTACGTCCACCGCGTTCATCAGCTCGTCCCACTTCTGAATCGCGATCGAGCGAAGCCGGTTCGCATTCACGTAATCGACCGCTGGAATGAACCGCGAAGTTCTGAATGAGTTTGGCCAGTCGAACTTGCCCTGCTGCACGAGAAGCTTGTCCCGATCGGAGCGGGTGAGCTCGTCGAATGCCGCGGCGGCCTCCGCGCTGAGGATGATCCGCATCGGATCGTAGGGCACATCGGGCAAATCAACGGGGATCAAATTGATGCCCAGTCGTCGGAGGACACCCAGCGCGGCGTCGTCGAATTGCTTGGTGGCGTGCAGCGTGTTCTTGGGATCGTTCGGATCCGTGAGAGGAAGATCGAATGCCGACTTGACGTAGCCCACCCGCAGCTTGCGCGGCGACAGGTGCGCGTTCCAGTGGTAAGCCGCGGGAATCACGCTGTTGTCCTTTCCGTCGGGCCCATGGATGGCGTCGAGCACAATTGCGCAGTCCTCGACGCTCCTGCAGATCGGGCCGAGTTTGTCCATCGTCCACGAAAGAGCCATCGCGCCGGTGCGAGGAACTCTTCCGAATGTCGGACGCAGCCCGGTTGTGCCGCACCGCGTCGAGGGAGACGAGATAGATCCCAGCGTTTCGCTTCCGATCGCGAATCCCACCAATCCCGCCGCCGTTGCAGAGGCTGGTCCCGCGGAGGATCCGCTCGAGCCCTGGTCCACCTTCCACGGATTCTTTGTCGTCGCACCGAACCAGATGTCTCCCTGCGCCAGCTCGCCGAGTGTGAGCTTGGCGACGAGGACAGCGCCGGCGGCATCGAGACGCTGAACGACGGTGGCATCGGCATCGATTACCTGATCCTTGTACGGGCCGGCGCCCCAGGTCGTCTTGTAGCCGCGCACCGCGAGCAAGTCCTTCGCGCCCCACGGAATGCCGTGAAGGGGTCCGCGATATTTCCCCCGTCTGATCTCTGCATCGGCCGCGTGTGCCCGTTCGAAAGCGCGGTCTTCGGTCAGCGTGATGACACAGCGCAGCACGGGATCGTATCGCTTGAGTCGCGCGAGATACATCTGTGTGAGCTCGACCGATGTCACCCGCCTGCGTCGCAACAGCTCCGAGAGCTCGGTCACTGGAAGGAATGCAAGATCTTCCGGATCATTCGTGAGCGGCCGGTGGCCAACCTTGCTCCGCACCATTGGCCGGTGTTCTTCGATCGGGATTTTCTTTCCGGGTGGCCGCGGATCGAAAACGATTGCCGGGCTGACGGAGTTCGGCAGCGAAACCTTGTGCAGTGCTTCGATCCGCTGTTCCTGTTGCTTCAGCCCGTCGAGCATGAGCTCCCTCTCGGCGGGATCGAAAGTCACGCCGGCGACTTCTTCGGCGCTGGCGATGGTTTCGACCGTTATGGCCGCGCCAGCGGAGAGCTTGGCCCACAACACGCCTGGAAAGAGCGTGGAGGACAGTCCGGCTCCGGCGAAATAGCCCATGAAGGAACGGCGGTCGAACGTCGTTGGCATCTGTAGCTCCTCCTTGGGACAGAATTTAGCAACTGCGACAGAACGGGCGCGAGTTGCGAGTAGCGTAGCTACGAGATCTCAGTTCATGACGTCGGGACGTCACTCAATTGACTTACCGCACGGGCTAGACCTGCGACTTGCTGAAGGACGCCTTTCCGTCGAATTCCTGCAGCTTCTCGATATGCATCCAGCGGTACTGCGCACCAACGATGCTTAACAGAGCTAGTATCTCCGCGTCCCCCACGTCCCCCACGTCCGGGCCAGGGTCACGCTGCACGAACCGGCACCGGAAATGGTCGACGAGTGACACCCGGCGACTACTGGACGGAAAAACCATCGCGCCGCGATTCGTGATCATCTCGAGGCGCAACGCGGAGGCCGTCGCCAGTGTCTCGAGGCTTGCCGCCAGCGCGTTGGGTTCCAGGTCGGACTCCACATAGACGTCGACGCCCGTGACGCGACGGCTCTTCGCCGATACCACGTTCACACCGAGCTTCGCTGGGGGGAGCTCCACCTTCCTGTAGTCGCGCGGAGCACTGACCTTCGAGCGCTTGCCAAGGTTCGAGATCACCGCCTTGGTGAACTCCGTTGTGGACGTAGGATTCTGCACTCCGATCATGTCGCTGGTTCGCAGTCCGCTTTCCAGCGCCACGAGCACCGCCTGCTCGACATCGTTCGCCGCTTTGCCTTCGCCGATGTGACGCAGCATCATCGCCGCGCTCAGAATGAGTGCTGTCGGATTCGCCTTATTCTTCCCTGCGATGTCGGGCGCCGATCCGTGCACGGCTTCGAAAATCGAGACGTCGTTGCCGATATTCGCCGATGGAGCGAAGCCGAGGCCACCGGTCAGGCCCGATGTCAGGTCGCTGAGAATGTCGCCGTTCATGTTCGTCGTGACGATGACGTCGAACTGCTCGGGCCGCATTGCGAGCTGGTGGGCGCAGTTGTCGATCAGAATGTGTCTCGCTTCGATCGACGGGTACTGTGGCGCGAACTCTTCGAACGTGTGCTGGAGGAGGCCCTCGGTGAGCTTCATGATGTTCGACTTCGTGGCACAGTGAACGCGCTTCCGTTCCTCTGCGATGGCGAACGCGAAGGCGAGCTTGACGATCTTCTCACAACCCTCGCGCGAGATCAGCTTGAGGCCCTCTGCCACGCCGGGCGTCTGCATGTACTCGATGCCGGCGTAGAGGTCCTCGATGTTCTCGCGAACGATGACGATGTCGAGCTTGCGGCCGGTGAAAGCGGTCTGGACGCCGGGCAGCTCGCGAACGGGACGTATGTTGCCGTACGTCTCGAACAGGGTGCGAAGAGTGACGTTCGCGCTCCTGTTCCCGTAGCCGATCGGGGTTTCGAGGGGACCCTTGAGCACGACGCGCGTGCGCTCTATCGACTCGATCGTCTCGTTCGGTATGCCCGTGACGATGCCCTTCTGAAACGCGCGCGCGCCGGCCTCACAATTCTCGTATTCGACGGGGACGCCCGTCGCCTTGACGATCGCCAGTGCGGCGTCTACAACCTCCGGCCCGATACCGTCGCCGGAAAGTATGGTTATCTTTCGTTTTGCAGCTGTCATCAGAGGAAGTTAGTCCCTCTGTGAAGTCGTTTCTACCGCGCGCGTAGCTCAGTTGGATAGAGCGTCGGCCTCCGGAGCCGAAGGTCGTGGGTTCGAGTCCCGCCGCGCGCAT
>CATPBN010000300.1 GCA_955652635.1 uncultured Gemmatimonadaceae bacterium | reverse complement strand
ACGAAGGAGATGTTCGACGTCAGTGCGAAGGTGATCTTTCTCAACGCTTCGGCGATGGAATCGACGCGCATTCTTCTCAACTCTGCGACGCCTGAATTTCCGAATGGCCTCGGCAGCTCGAGCGGCGAGCTGGGGCACAACCTGATGGACCACATCATGAACGGCGGCGCGATCGGTACGCTACCGTTCGCGACGGACCGGAGGGAGATCGGAAACCGTCCGGACGCGATCTACGTCCCGCGCTTCCGGAATGTGAAAACGAAGCATCCGGATTTCCTGCGTGGGTACGGTTTCGAGGGTCGCGCGTACCGTCCGAACTGGGAGCGCGGATCGGAAATGCCTGGTTTCGGCGCCTCGTTCAAGAAATCCCTCATCGGTGACCTCGGGCCGTGGGAGATGGAGTTCGGTGGCTTTGGCGAGATGCTTCCGCGCCACGAGAACTACGTCGAGCTTGATTCGCATCTCGTCGATGCCTGGGGAATCCCGGCTCTGCGAGTGCACTGCGCCTACAGTGACAACGAAAACAAAATGAAGGCGGATATGGTGGTGAGTGCCACCGAGATGCTGGAGGCGCTCGGCGCAACCAACATCAGGCCATTCAAGATAGACCATCCCCCCGGCTTGGTGATTCACGAGACGGGAACCGCGCGAATGGGGCGTGATCCGAAGACTTCGGTTCTCAACTCGCACAATCAAGTGTGGGATGCACCGAACGTGTTCGTGACCGACGGAGCGTGCATGCCCTCGACCGCCAACCAGAATCCAAGCATTACTTACATGGCCCTAACCGCGAGAGCGGTGGATTATGCGGTGGGGCAGATGAAGAAACGGGAACTGTAGTCGCTCCGAAGGCTGTCGCAGACGATTAGGTGCCGTCTTTCTCTTCAGGAGGTGTCATGAGTGGTCTCTTCATGCTGTGGCTCCCGATACTGCTGTCCGCGGTCATCGTCTTCGTGGCGAGTTCCGTCATCCACATGGCTTCACCCTGGCACAAGAACGACTATTCCCGGGTGCCGAACGAGGATCAGCTGAGGAACGCGCTCCGGCCGATGGCGATTCCGCCCGGTGACTACATGGTCCCGCGGCCGACGGAAAGGGGTGAAATGCGCTCGCCTGAGTTTGCCGAAAAGGTGAAGCAAGGTCCGAACATGATACTCACGGTTATGCCCACCGGACCCATCTCGATGAAGAAGAACCTCATACAATGGTTCCTTTTCACCGTGACGGTGAGCGTGCTTGCCGCGTACGTCGCAGCAAGTGCGCTTCCAGTCGGAGCCCCCTACCTGACGGTATTCCGGTTCGTCGCAGTCCCGGCATTCATCGGGTACTCGGTTGCGCTCTGGCAGAACTCGATTTGGTACTCACGCTCCTGGAGCACCACAACCAAAGCAACACTAGACGGATTGATCTACGCGCTCCTCTCGGCGGGCACGTTCGGATGGCTGTGGCCGCGATAGGTCGAGACGCGGAGGATCGCCGGCAAACGATGCTCAATCTCAAGGAGCTGTAAGAGCGCCCAAATCCAGCCGCTGGACCCTGGTCGCGACGATTCTCGCGTCCGCGATGACCTTCATCGACGGGACGGTAGTCAACGTCGCGCTACCCGCGCTACAGGCAGGTCTCCACGCGACGATCACCGATGTTCAGTGGGTAGTCGAAGCCTACACTCTGTTTTTGAGCGCGCTGATACTGGTCGGCGGGGCGATGGGCGATCAGTTCGGCCGCAAGCGAGTATTTCTTTTCGGCGTCGTATCGTTCACCGCCGCGTCGATCTTTTGTGGCGCTGCACCATCGCCACGCGTGCTCATAATCGCGCGTGCGCTGCAGGGAGTCGGCGCGGGGTTCCTGGTGCCGGGAAGTCTCGCGATCATCAGTGCGACGTTCAACGACGCTGAGCGCGGGCGGGCGATCGGAACCTGGTCCGGGTTCAGCGCGATTACCACGGCGCTCGGTCCGGTGATCGGCGGTTGGCTGATCGAGCACGTGAGCTGGCGAGCCGCGTTCTTTCTCAACGTACCCCTGGCTGTGGTCGTTGTCGGCTTGTCGCTCCGTTTCATGGATGAAAGCCACGATCCTTCCCGCTCGGCACGAATCGACTGGCTCGGGGCGGTCCTCGGCGCCGTCGGGCTGGGCGGACTTGTGTTCGGCCTGCTCGAGTGGACGCCGCTCGGGCCCGGCCACCCGTTGGTGATCGGATCGCTCGGACTCGGAGTGGTGTCCCTTGTTCTGCTCGTGGTCGTCGAGCATCGCGCGAGCAATCCGATGATGTCTCTCCACCTGTTCTGCTCGCGCACATTCGCGCTCACCAACATTCTGACTCTGCTGCTATACGGGGCGCTGGGAATCGTCCTGTTCCTGCTGCCGCTCGATCTCATCCAGGTCCAGCACTACTCGGCGACGGAGGCCGGCGCGGCGCTGGTGCCATTCGCAGTCATCATGTTCGCGCTGTCGCGATGGGCCGGTGGTCTGGTCGCGCGAGTAGGGCCTCGCGTTCCACTCACCGTAGGTCCAGCCATTGCCGCCGTCGGTATCGTCCTGTTCGCGCGCGGGGCAATTGGTGATTCCTACTGGTCCGGCATTTTCCCCGCGGTTTGTCTCCTGGGTTTTGGAATGACTATCACAGTCGCGCCACTCACCACGACCGTAATGGGCGCAGTCGATACCGTCCACGCCGGCGTCGCTTCGGGGATCAACAACACCGTTGCCCGAGTTGCCGGCCTGCTCACGATCGCGGTCTTCGGCGTTGTTCTGGTGCGGAAGTTCGATACAGAGCTCAAGCCGCGGCTCGACCATCTCACCTTGTCAGCGGTTGTCCGCGCGCAGATTGACAAGGAAGTGCCAAAGATGGCAGGGGCGGACCTTAAATCCGTGCCGGTCGACAACCGGGAGCGAGCCGTGGTGCAAAAGTCCATCGACGACGCGTTTGTTTCCGGTTTCCGATTGGTGATGTTCGGGGCGGCGATCATGGCCCTAGCCGCGGCAGCGTTCGGTGCCGCGATTCGCCGGGATAAGACTATTCTTGGGAGGAGACTCGATGCGCGCTGAAATTCTTGTCCTGCGTCTGGTTCACATACTGAGTGGCATCATGTGGGTGGGGAGCGGAATGT
>CATPBN010000299.1 GCA_955652635.1 uncultured Gemmatimonadaceae bacterium | reverse complement strand
CTATTCGCGATCGCCGGTGTTGGGAACGTCGTAAGCGGACTGGCACAGCACTGGATACCGCTCGACAATCCGTTTGTCGTCGTCCTCGCCTACACGATCGGGATGGCGGTGTTCACGATGATTATGGGTAACGCATTCGCGGCGTTTCCAGTGATGACCGCGGGGATCGGACTCCCTCTGATCGTCCAGCGATTCGGTGGCGATCCGACAATTATGGCAGCGATAGGGATGCTGTCAGGATTCTGTGGAACGCTGATGACTCCGATGGCGGCCAACTTCAACATCGTGCCAACAGCGCTCCTCGAGCTTCCGGATGAAAACGCCGTGATCAAGGTGCAGATCCCCACTGCACTCTTGTTGCTCGCCACCAACATTCTACTCATGAATTTTCTGGTCTTCCGTCGTTGAGCTCCGCACCGCCCTCCCTCACTCCGGAGCTGGCGTCCAGATTTGCGCGGCTCGTGCTGTCGCACATCACGCGTGAATATCCGAGCGGAATCCAGCATGTCTTGAGCGGACCGACCGATGTGCGCGGGCCACGCGAGCTGCATCCGATCTTTTTCGGAAGCTTCGATTGGCACTCGTGCGTTCATGGTTACTGGCTGCTTGCAACTGTCCTTCGACTTTTTCCGGATAACGCAGAAGCCCCCGAGATCCGCCAACTGTTCGACGCACAGGTGACGCCGGGCAAGGTGCGTGGCGAGCTGGAGTACCTTGCCCAGCCACTGCGGAATACGTTTGAGCGCCCCTATGGCTGGGCGTGGCTACTGATGCTGTGCGCAGAGCTGCATCGGCACGGCACGGTTGATGGCAAACGATGGAGCAAAGCACTCACACCACTCGCCGACGAATTCGTGCGCCGTTTTCTCGATTTCCTGCCAAAGGCGACTTATCCAACGCGCGTAGGGACGCACTTCAACAGCGCCTTTGCCTTGACGCTGGCGCTGGAATACTCGGAGGTCATGAACGATGAACTTCTGCGCAAGCTTCTGGCAGACAAGGCGACCGCCTGGTACCAGAATGACGTCGACTATCAGTCATGGGAGCCAAGCGGCGACGACTTTCTGTCGCCGGCGCTAATTGAAGCGGAATGCATGCGAAGAGTGTTGACCGCGCACGACTTCCAGAATTGGATCAAGCGGTTTCTTCCGAACTTGGGCGGGCGCCAGCCAATGACGTTGTTCGAGCCGGCAATCGTGACCGATCGTACCGACGGGAAGATCGCCCATCTCGACGGCCTGAACCTGAGCCGAGGCTGGTGTTGGCGCTCGCTCGCCACCGTATGGCCGGATACTGATCCACGTCGCGCGATCGCTCTCGATGCTGCCGATGTTCATCTCGCGGCAGGCCTGTCGCACGTTGCGGGCGACTACATGGGCGAGCACTGGCTAGCGACGTTCGCGTTACTCGCGCTGATCTGATGGACCCGTTGATGCCTGAGGCCATCCCATCCGGGACAACAAATAGCGGAGATACAACTCGTACTGCGGCTCTCACAGCGCTGTGTATGGCGATCCTGGCCATTGCGATCGGGTACGGAGCAGCGTTCAGACAAAGCGGCACACCTGCGTGGGCGCCGTGGCTTCTCGCTCTGGGAATTCCGATTTCACTTGGCGCGATCATGATTCTTGGCGCGGCGCGCGGGGAGAGAGGGGGCGGAGTCGGTCCACTCAAGCTTCCATTCCTGTTCGTCGTCGCCGTGCTCGCAATCGGCTTCTGTGCTGCCCTGGCGTTACCAGCGACGGAGAGTCCGCTCAGCAAGCTCTGGCTCGGCTTACCCGCGCGCGCAGCGGTAGTGATCTATGGTATTGGCCTGCTTCCCATTGTAGTGCTGCCAGTTGCCTACGCGCTGACGTTCGAGACGCAGACATTGAGTGCCGAGGACGTGGAGCGCGTCCGCGCGATTGGTAAGGAGAACAGAGAGCGTGCATCGCTCGCGAAGGCGTCGTCGGGGAACGAGTTGTCCGAATGATCGGAATCTCAATTCCAGGCACTCTTCTCCAGGTCGGTTTGCCGAGTGCTGCACAACCAGCGGTTATCGCCGTGGGGGTACTCTACTTCTCGGTGGTAGTCGCGATCAGCGTGTGGGCCGCACGGAAAACGCGCACTGCCAGCGATTTCTTCGTAGCAGGAAAGGGAATCGGATTAATCGCTCTCACTGTCGCATCCGTTTCCGTATCTGTTTCCGGATTTGCCTTCATTGGCGGTCCGGGATTCATCTACGCCGTCGGACTCGGGGCTATGTACATCGTGCTTCCCGCGGCCGTCACGAACGTCATGGGAGCGTGGGTGCTTGCCAAGCGCATGCGGCTACTTGGCGAAGCGCGAAATCTCATCACCATCCCTGACGCCATCGGGGCACGCTACCGGTCGCCAGCGGCGCAGGGGCTCGCGGCTGTGGCGATGCTCGTCGGAATCGTCGGCTATATGGCAACCAACGCGCTAGCCATGGGCGTCGTCATCAATTCGATCTTCGGCGTCGGACTCGGTTGGGGCATCTGGATCGGGATGGGAGTGACGCTCGCGTATTCCGCATCGGGAGGAATTCTCGCCGGGATTTACAACGATGTCTTTCAGGGAGCGTTGATGGCGTTGGCGTCGGTCCTCGTGTTCCTGTTCGTGTTGGGTTACGGCGGTGGACTTGGGGGAATTTCACGCACAATACTCGCGCACGATCCGACATTCCTCGGACCGTGGGGGAAGCTCACCCCACTCGCTGCCTTGTCGTTCTTCTTCGTTTTCTCCATGGGCTCACTGGGGCAGCCCCAAGCAGTGCACAAGTACTACATGCTTCGTGATCCGCTCCAGCTCAAATGGTACCCACTGCTAAAGACGCTGGGATTGGTACTTGTTCTCCTCCTCTATTTCAGTGTCGGCGTCGGCGTAAAAGCGTTCGTGCTGGGTGGGCGGCTGCTGCCTCTCGCGAGCCCTGACCAGGCGACTCCCAGTCTTCTGCTCAACGTCACTCCAATCATTCTGGCCGCGCTCGTATTCTCGGGGGTGGCAGCTGCAACGATGAGTGCGGCGAACTCTTTCATCAACATTGGCGCGGCGATCGTCAGTCACGATCTGCCGATCGCCTTCGGTCGAACTGTGAGGAACGAGCTCGGCTGGGGGAGGGCCATAACGGTCCTCATCGCAATCGCGGCGGCGATCACTGCGCAGCGGTCGGGAACCATGGTGGCGTTTCTTGGAATTTTCGGCTGGGGACTATTTGCGTCGACGCTGGTGCCCGCCCTTGCGGTAGGATTGAACTGGCAGGGCGCGACACGAGCCGGGGCGATTGCTTCCATAGCGACGGGGCTCGTTGTAACGCTCGCCCTGGAGACCGCCGCATACCGAAAGGCATTCACTTTTCCTGCGGGCGTGACTGCTTCAGCGGTTGCGATGGTCGCGTCGTTCCTGGTTTTCTTTCTCGTCTCGTGGCTCACTCGTCGGCGTGCCCCATTGGAGCTGGACTCAGATGTGCAGCTGGTGATGGAGCTATGACGGCTCGCTAATCACTCAGTCGCGGATCGCTTCTCCGGTTGACCGTCGACGACGCGCACGCTCTTGATGTTCACGAATTCGTGGATTCCGAATTCTCCCAACTCTCGGCCGAATCCTGAATTCTTGACACCACCGAAGGGGAGTCGCGGATCGGACGCCACCATGCCGTTGATGAAGAGAAGGCCCGATTCAATTTCTGCGACAAAACGATCCTGTTCTGAGCTGTCGCGCGTCCAGGCGGACGCGCCGAGCCCGAAACTCGTCCCGTTGGCGATTCGGATCGCGTCGGCCAGATCCTTTGCCTTGAACACTGAAGCAACGGGGCCGAACAATTCGTCTTGCGCCGCCGGCGCGTTGGGCGGAATGTCGGTGAGCACAGTGGGAGCATAGAAAAAGCCGTCGCCTTCCAGTTTTTTCCCACCAGTTGCGAGCCGGGCTCCTGCCGCGACTGACTCCTTCACCTGATTGTCGAGCCCATCGCGAATTGCTCCCGTCGCCAGGGGGCCAAGCTGCGTTGTCTCGTCCATTGGATCACCGACCCGAATGACCGACACTCGCGCCACGAATCGCTTGAGGAATTCGTCGTAGATCTTGTCGTGGATGATGAATCTCTTGGCGGCGATGCATGACTGTCCGTTGTTGATCATGCGGGCGGTAACTGCGGTAGACACCGCCTGCTCCAGATCAGCGCTCGGCATCACGACAAAAGGATCGCTGCCGCCCAGCTCCATCACGGATTTCTTTAGATTCATTCCCGCGGCGCTGGCGACCGATCTGCCAGCTCCCTCACTACCGGTAAGTGTGACGGCAGCGACACGCTTGTCGGCGACAATTCCTTCGACGAGATCGGAGCCGATCAGGAGCGTCTGAAAAACTCCATCGGCAAACCCGGCGCGACGAAAGACATCCTCGATCGCCAACGCGCACTGTGGAACGTTCGAGGCGTGCTTGAGAACACCGGCATTCCCAGCCATGAGCGCCGGTGCCGCAAACCGGAAGACTTGCCAGAACGGGAAATTCCACGGCATGATGGCCAGAACGACCCCGATTGGCTGGAACGTGACCCAACTCTTGCCGCCTTCCATCTTCACCGGCTGATCGGCGAGAAACCGCTCCGCGTTCTCCGCGTAGTACCGACACGCCGTCGCGCACTTCTCGGCCTCGGCGATGGCGGATCCGATGGGTTTCCCCATTTCCAGTGTCATGAGACGTCCGAGCTCACGGCAGTCGGCGTCCAGGATCGAAGCGGCTTTCCGCATTCGCTGCGCGCGGTCCGAGAACGGTGTGTTGCGGTGCGCCCGGTATGCGGT
>CATPBN010000298.1 GCA_955652635.1 uncultured Gemmatimonadaceae bacterium | reverse complement strand
AGGAGAAAATCGCCCTCGAACAGGGTGTGCTCCATACTCCCGCTCGCGATCTTGAACGCTTCGACTCCGAACGCGCGGATGACGACGAAGAGCGCGAGCGAGACGATCATGATCTTTGCCCAATGAGCAAAGAACGAAAGTCTGCCGCTCTTGCGCCTTCTGTTGGCGAGCTGCAGCGCGTGTGCGCGTTTGTGTTCGTATGCGTCCATGGTACCTATTTACCGCGGTGACTAGTCCGGCGTTCCCAGATAAGTATCGATTTGGGCGCGCTGAAGGGTGCCCGAGAAATCGGCGTAGCCGACCTTGGTCTCCGAGTAGAACTCGTAGACCTCCCAGCCTCCTTCCCTGTGCCCGTTGCCCGTCTGCTTGACGCCACCAAAGGGGAGATGAGCCTCCGCGCCGATGGTTGGTGCGTTCACGTAGGTGATTCCGTTGTCGAGCTCGTTGAGCGCGCGAAATGCCGTGTTCACATCACGCGTGTAGATCGATGACGACAACCCATATTTCACATCGTTGTTGACCGCGAATGCTTCGTCAGCATCCTTCACGCGAATTACCGAGAGAACCGGGCCGAATATCTCTTCCTGCTCGAGACGGCTTCCTGCCTTGACGTCAGTGAAGATCGTCGGCTCGAAGAAGTTGCCGCCGGACAATTTTTTCGGCCGCTCGCCACCGGTGAGTAGCTTGGCGCCTTCCGATACGCCGATATCCACGTACGCCTCGACCTTTCTGAGCGCGTCCTCGTTGATGAGCGGACCTACATCAGTGCCCTTCTTTCTTCCATCGCCGAGCTTGAGGGCCCGGGCGCGGTCTTCGAGCATGCCCAGAAACTTGTCGTGAATCTTCTTCTGTAGAATAAGACGACTGGTGGCAGTGCATCGTTGCCCCGTCGTGCCGAACGCGCCCCAGAGCGCCCCCTCGAGGGCCAGATCGAGATCGGCATCGTCCATGACGATCTGAGCGTTCTTGCCGCCCATCTCCAGCGAGAGGCGCTTGTGAAGCCGTCCGCACGTCTCGCCCACGATGCGGCCCGTTTCCGTCGAGCCGGTAAACGAAATGAGCGGAATTCCCGGGTGATCGACCATCGCGGCCCCTACCTGCTCTCCACGGCCGTGCACGAGCTGGATCACCTCGGGCGGCAATCCGGCGTCGAGCAATATCTCCACCAACAGCGTTCCAGTATGTGGCACGTCCTCAGCGGGCTTGAAGATCACCGCGTTCCCGCACACGAGGGCAGGAAACATCTTCCAGGTGGGGATCGCCATCGGAAAGTTGAACGGGCAGATCAGTCCTGCGATTCCGATGGGTCGGCGATAGCTCATCGCCCATTTATTGCGCAGCTCGCTGGGAACGGTTTTTCCAAAGAGTCGTCGCCCTTCACTCGACGCGTAGTACGCGGTGTCGATTCCCTCCTGAACGTCGCCGCGGGTCTCGGTGAGAGGCTTCCCCATCTCGCGCGTCATCGCGTCGGCGATCTCTTCCTTGCGCTTGGTCATGATGTCGCCGACGACCCGGAGCACGTCTCCGCGACCGGGCGCGGGTGTGCGGCGCCACCTCGCGAACCCGCGCGTCGCGCTCTCGACCGCGCGTTCGACGTCGCGCTTGTCGGACAATGGAAACCTGCCGATCACGTCGCCGCGGTCTGCCGGGTTCCGGTTGTCGAAGTACTCGCCCGACTCGGGGGCCACCCATTTACCAGCGATGAAGTTGTTGAACTTTTTCATTTGCTAGCTATGCTCGCGCGAAAGGGAATACCGCTCGATTTTCTTGTAAAGGTTCGACCGCGGCATCTCGACCGCACGTGCCGTCTCCGACACGTTCCAGTCGAACTCGCGGAGCTTGTTGAGGAGAAAAGCGCGCTCGGCTGCATCCTTGAACTCCTCGAAAGTCCGGCACTGCGTCAGCGTCGCGAGGCCAGCGTCATCGAGCACGCGCTGCCCGGCCAGCCTGTCTATGTCCCGAGCGGATATCTGACTGTCGGGCGCAAGAATGAGAAGCCGCTCCACCGTGTTGCGGAGCTCGCGGACGTTGCCCGGCCAGTCGAGCGCGGTCAATCGCTCTAGCGCATCCTCCGTAAATGCTCGCGGCGGTATCCCTTCCCTCGCTGAAAGCGTCGAGACGAAGTACTGCGCCAGAGTGGGGATGTCCTCACGCCGCTCGCGAATCGGCGGAACGTGTATCGGCACCACGTTCAGCCGATAGTAAAGGTCTTCGCGGAACTTTCCCGCGGCGATCTCGCTCTCCAGCGTCTTGTTCGTCGCCGCGATGACGCGCACGTCGACGGAGATCGGCTTCGCTCCGCCAATCCGGGTGATGACGTTGTCCTGTAGCACGCGCAGCACCTTTGCCTGCGCGGCGAGGCTCATATCACCGATCTCGTCGAGAAACAGCGTGCCCTTGTTGGCCTGCTCGAATTTGCCCGCCCGGTCGGAAATGGCGCCGGTAAAGGAGCCTTTCATGTGTCCGAACAGCTCGCTCTCGATTAACTCGCCCGGTATTGCCGCACAGTTCACCTCCACGAACGGCTTGGCCGCGCGCGGTGACATTCGGTGCAGCGCGCGCGCGACCAGCTCCTTCCCCGTCCCGTTTTCCCCCGTGATAAGGACTCGCGCGGGAGTCGCCGCAACTTTCTCGATCTTTTCCATCAGCATGCGCATCACGGGCGTCTTGCCGACGATCTCGAACGGCGCGTCGATCGATTGCTTGAGCCGTGCGTTCTCTTCCTGCAGATCCAGGTGCGAGAGGGCATTCCGCAGCATTACGAGAATGCGGTCGGTGTCCAGCGGCTTTTCGAGGATTTCGTATGCGCCAAGCTGCGTCGCCTCGACCGCGGTGCGAATCGTCGCGTGCCCGCTGATCATCACCACTGTCGCAGCGGGATCGAGCGCTCTGATTTTCTTGAGCGCTTCCATTCCGTCCATCCCGGCCATCTTCACATCCAGAAAGACCAGGTGAGGCTTCCACTTCTGGTATTCCGTTATACCGTCGGTCGCGTTCGGGATCGTATGAACTTCGTACCCCTCGAACTCCAGGAGCTGACCCAGTGCTGCGCGGATTCCCTGCTCATCGTCGATGACCAGAATCCGTCGACTCACTTTACACTCTTGTAGAGCGTGATTTTTCCGTTGGCGATGCGCACATCCGAAATGTAAGGCGGCATGACCATGGGCAGGCCCGTCTCGGAGACTCCCTCTACTTTCTTTTTTCCGCGCGTCATTTGAGCGATCAGTCGTGGAATGAGCGCCTTCGGCACCTCGAGACGGCCGAGCTTCACATCGCGCACCTGGAACTCGGCGAGTCCCGGCTTCAGCATGTAGATCGTCCCACCGAGCGTCACGCTGTCACGTGAACCGAGCAGCGCGCCCAGAGCTCCCAGCTGGCCGGCACCGCCAAAGTCCTTGAGATCCACTTCCGAGCGCACGTAGAGTCGATCGCCGACGATGGAGGCTTCGGCGTTTCGGGCCGAAGGCGGGAGCTGCTTTGCCACGATCAGGAAGATGTAGGACGCCGCTTCAGCGGGACTGAGATTCGCGAAAACCGGTCCGGATCTCCGCGCCAGCGCTTCTACGGCGACGCGACCGCGCTGTGCATCGTCAGCGGTGAGCGGCTTCCAGCCCGTGTTTACGTTGGAGGCGCCAGTAACGGCGTCGGTCGAGGTGGTCGTCGTCGATGTGGCGGTTGGCTCGACGCGCGCGTACCAGTACCAGAGCGCTACGAGAGCGATGATCAGGACGAGGCAGCCTAGCCTCCTAATGCAACCTTTCATGT
>CATPBN010000297.1 GCA_955652635.1 uncultured Gemmatimonadaceae bacterium | reverse complement strand
CCGTCAGCGCTGGCACAGTGCCCGCCGCGTCCTCAATTTACGTTTCCGGTTGGCCTTACGCGCTCCTTCACGATTTCACGAGCTTTCCATGCATACGCTGCTTCGGTCGTCGGTGGTGTCGCTTCTGGTTGCATCAACGCTTTCGGCACAGACAAAAACCATAGCCGAGCGTCTCGGCCACCCCGCCGACTCGAAACTCCTCATACTCCATGCGGACGATCTGGGCGCCGCTCATTCCGTCGACGTGGCAAGCTTCGACGCGCTCGACAAAGGCACCATCTCGTCAGCGAGCATAATGGTGCCGACCCCCTGGATCACCGAAGTCGCCGCCTACGCCCGGGCGCACCCGAATGCAGATCTCGGCCTGCATCTCACACTTACCAGTGAGTGGGAAACGTATCGGTGGGGCAGCGTCGAGCCGGCGGACAGGGTTTCGAGCTTGCTCGATTCGGCCGGTACGTTCCCGAACGATGAGAAGCTGGTTGCTGCGCACGCGAAGCCAGTCGAAGTCGAGCGCGAGATCCGCGCGCAAATCAATCGTGCCTTGGCGCTCGGGATTCGTCCAACGCACCTCGACAGCCACATGGGCTCTCTGTTTATCACGCCCGAACTGATTGCCACGTACGTGAAGGTGGCTCACGACTATCATCTCCCGTTTCTCGCTGTCAAAGGCAGCGCGCTCGCAGCGCCCCAGGCGGGGCTCACGACCCGGGACATCCTGCTCGATGCAGTGATCATCGCCGACCGGCAAGTTCCGCGAGATCAGTGGAAGGAGTTCTACCTGAAGGCGATTGCCAACCTCAAGCCCGGTCTTACGGAGATCATCGTGCACCTCGGCCATGACGACAGCGAGCTGCAAGCCGTGATGGTTGATCACGAGGGCTACGGCTCGGCGTGGCGTCAACGCGACTATGATGTGGTTAACAGCCCGGAATTCAAAAAAGCGCTGCAGGACAACCACGCGATTCTCGTCACGTGGAAAGAGCTCGGGAAGCTCGCACAACTACCCTGAGGACGCGACAAGCCGCCGATTGACTGTCGCTCTTGCGAGTTAGCGCTGCCGACGATGCGAGGACACAGCATCTGACACCTCCGATCGAACAGCCTCAGCTCCCCCGCCGCTTCGGCCTTCTGCCAGCGACGGCGCTGAACATGACCAACATGATCGGCGTCGGACCGTTCATCACGATCCCGCTTCTCATGACGGCACTGGGCGGCCCGCAAGCGATGCTGGGTTGGATCGTCGCGCTCGTGATCGTGATCTGCGATGGGATCGTGTGGAGCGAGCTGGGCGCGGCGATGCCAGGCTCGGGGGGATCGTTCGTCTATTTGCGCGAGGCGTTCGGGCGCGAGCGGTTCGGGCGGTTGATGGCGTTCCTTTTCGTCTGGCAATTCGTGCTCAGTGGTCCGCTCGAGATCGCCTCCGGCTACATCGGCTTCGCCCAGTACGCGAGCTACATCTGGACTGGATTGACGCGCCCCGGCGTGATCGCGCTCGTTACGGTGGTAGGGTTGGTCAACATCGCGCTCTTGTATCGACGCATCAATTCGATCGCCAAGATCACGATCTCCCTTTGGATCGGAACGCTGATAACGGTACTCGCGGTGATCGTCACGGGCGCCATGCACTTCGATCGACGCATCGCCTTCGACTTTCCGTCAGGCGCGTTCAACTTCTCAATCGGCTTCTTGCTCGGCTTGGGCGCGGCATCCCGGATCGGGATCTACGACTACCTGGGGTATTACGACGTCTGCTACATCGGCGACGAGGTGCGCGACCCCGGGCGAGTCATCCCGCGGTCGATCCTGATCAGCACCACCGCAGTGGCTGTGATCTATCTTGGAATCAACCTGTCGCTCATCGGAGTGGTTCCGTGGCGGGAGTTCGTACCGGCCGACGCGCACCCCGAGTCGAACTTCATCGTCTCGATCTTCATGCAGAAGATATACGGCACGGGCGTGGCGACGATCTTTACGCTGCTCGTGCTGTGGACCGCGTTCGGATCGGTGTTCGCGCTGCTCCTGGGCTATTCGCGAATCCCCTTCGCCGCCGCGGAGAGCGGTTATTTCTTCCGGATTTTCGGCCGGCTGCACCCGACCAAGGATTTCCCCTACGTCTCACTGATCGTGCTGGGGGCGATCTCGATCGTGGCGGGCTTCTTCTCGCTGGGGACCGTCATCGACGCGCTCATCGTCACTCGCATCCTGGTGCAGTTCATGGGACAGGCTTTTGGCTTGATATTGCTACGGCGGCGGGCGCCGGACATGCCGCGCCCCTATCGCATGTGGCTCTATCCGCTCCCGGCACTGGTTGCGCTTTTGGGATGGATCTTCGTGTTCGCGACCACGCAGGTTTTCGTGATCCTGTTCGGCGTTGGCGTGCTGGCATTGGGTTGCCTCGCATTCCTGCTCTGGTCGTGGAAGATGAATCGTTGGCCGTTCGGTCTCAATGGCCGCATAGCGGAGGCAAATTCGTGAAGCGAATCTCGCAGTGGGCAATGGGTGTCGGCTGTCTTCTTCTCCCGGTCGCGGGGTTGGCGCAAGAACAGTTGATGCTCCATAACGGTTGGCTCATTCAGTCGTCCGCAAAGGTCGGCATCGACGGCGACACGATTTCCTCGCCCACCTACCTTCCGACCCACTGGTACCGCGCGACGGTCCCGTCGACGATAGTAGGCACGCTCGTCGAGGACGGTCTCTATCGCGACCCGTTCTTCGGCATGAATCTCCGAGGGTTGCCCGGAACTACCATCCCGATCGGCGAGAACTTCACTCACACAGCGATGGATCCGCAGAGTCCTTATGCTGTGCCCTGGTGGTATCGGACTACGTTCCGCGTGCCCGAGACGATGCGCGGCAGGCGCGTCACACTCCGCTTCGATGTAATCAACTACCGGGCGAACGTCTGGCTGAATGGGCGCCGTCTCGGGG
>CATPBN010000296.1 GCA_955652635.1 uncultured Gemmatimonadaceae bacterium | reverse complement strand
GGGTCTTGACGGGATAGTCGAGCAGCAGCTCGCCGGGCGCCAAGCCGAACTTCTTTGCAAGCAGGTTCTCTGCGTCGTTGACACGCTTTCGGTCGGAGGCGATCCACTCGATGGTATCGTCATCGAGCTCCGCCGCGGGCCACTCCGCCGCTCGCTTGTAAAGCTTCCGCTCCTTCAGCGCGGCCAGCAGCTGCGTGGGAAAGGCGCTCTCGAGCCTGTGCATAAGCCCTTCGTCTGTGTACGTCGCCAGAGATCGGTCATCCACGACGCCAGCCGCGATTGCATCCTCAACCAATCGCTTGTACATCGCCGTCGCGCTCCGAACGGCGTGGTGCCAGTAGACGTTGCGGTACATCTGGTATTTCGCGAAGAGCAGCGACTCCAGCGCTGAAAGCGCTTTC
Organism: uncultured Gemmatimonadaceae bacterium; assembly: GCA_955652635.1. Lineage (GTDB taxonomy): Bacteria > Gemmatimonadota > Gemmatimonadetes > Gemmatimonadales > Gemmatimonadaceae > UBA4720. The sequence goes on along the minus strand of CATPBN010000296.1, from coordinate 3,594 downwards.
TCCTGCACGCCGATCGCCGAACGTCCTGTCGCGGGATCGTCGACCAATACCAGCGAATTCGTCAGACGGTCGACATCGATCTCACCGTATGGCACACCGCACATGAAGGCGTCGCGCTTCAGGTACTCAATCTTGTCGAGATCGAGTGACCCGGAGATGAGTCCCTGGAGCGCGCTCCTGCTCTGGCCCCGGATGAGATCGAACACTCTGGTCGGCGCGTCGTCGCCGAGTCGGGAGCTCAGAAGCGACGCGATCGCGCCCTCTGTGATGAGTGGCCGCGCGACATCCTCGTGGTGAAGGGCGCCGATCTCTTCCAATGCGTGCGAGAACGGGTAGTGCCCGACGTCGTGCAGCAGAGCGGCCGAGCGGACGATTGCCTGCTCTTGCTCGCTGATGGAGGTTGCGTCTTCAGCTTCGCACAAAAGCGCGAGTGTGCGTCGTGAGAGGTGGTGAGTTCCCAGTGCGTGCTCGAAGCGCGAGTGGGTCGCACCAGGATAAACCAGGTACGTCCACCCGAGCTGGCGCACGTATCTCAGTCGTTGAAACACTTCGGTGTCGACGAGCTCGAGCGTGAGGTCGTCGACCCGAATGTTATTCCAGACGGGGTCGCGCAGGATCTCGAAGTGCACGGCCCTTCGTTTTGCGGACGTTATCCCTTCGGGCCGGCGTTCTTTATCGCCGAATCTACGGTGCCGAACTTCTCGAAGTTCTCGCGAAACATGCCGGCGAGCTTCCTGGCCTGCGCGTCATACGCGGCCGCATCGGGCCAGGTGGCCCGCGGGTTCAACACCTTGTTCGGCACTCCCTTTATCTCTGTCGGAACCGCGAGGCCGAAGACCGAGTCGATTTCGGTCTTCACGTTGTCAAGCTCGCCGGCGAGCGCCGCGCGAGCTATCGCTCGGGTGTATGCGAGTCTTATGCGTTTTCCTGTGCCGTATGCCCCGCCGCTCCAACCTGTGTTGATGAGCCACACATTCGCCGCGTGCTCGTTCAGAAGCTTGCCGAGCATTTTGGCGTATTTAGTCGGATGCCAGACGAGAAAAGCCGCGCCGAAGCACGCGCTGAACGTCGGCTGCGGCTCCTTCACTCCGCGCTCGGTGCCGGCGACCTTCGCCGTGTAGCCCGACAGGAAATAGTACATCGCCTGTTCAGGAGTGAGCTTGGCGATTGGCGGGAGCACTCCGAACGCATCAGCGGTGAGAAAGACGACGTTCCTGGGATGTCCTCCGCGACCGCCCTCGACGTAGTTCCGAATGTAGTGCAGTGGATACGAGGCACGGGTGTTCTCAGTGATCGACTGGTCCGCGAATTTCACTTTCTTGGTGGCGGGGTCGAGCACCACGTTCTCGAGCACTGTGCCGAACATCTGCGTCGTCCGGTAAATGTCGGGCTCGGTCTCCGGCGACAGGTTGATCACTTTCGCGTAGCAACCGCCCTCGAAGTTGAAGATTCCTTCTTCAGACCATCCGTGCTCATCGTCACCGATGAGCGCGCGATCCGGATCTGCCGACAAAGTCGTCTTTCCAGTGCCCGATAGTCCGAAGAAGAGTGCGGTATCGCCGGCGTTGCCCAAGTTCGCCGAGCAATGCATGGAGAGAACGCCTTGCTTGGGGAGCAGGTAGTTCATGACCGTGAACATGGATTTCTTCAGCTCGCCGGCGTAGCGCGTGCCTCCGATCAGAATCGTTCGTTCCGCCAGGTTGAGGACGATGAACGTGCTGGTACGGGTGCCGTGTCTGGCCGGATCCGCCTTGAATTCCGGCGCGTGCAGAACGGTGAAATTGGGATCGAAGGTGGGCAGATCGGTCCGCTCCGGCCGGATGAACATGTTGCGCGCAAACGCCATGTGCCACGCGTTGGGTGACACGTAGCGGACCGAAAGCCGGTACGCCGGATCGGCGCCGCAGTAGAGATCCTCGACGAAGAGCTCGGTTGAATCGTTGAGATACTTGCGGACGTCAACCAGCAGCAGCTGATATTTCTCGGGGGAGATTGGTTGGTTGATTTTGCCCCAGTCGATATCCTTCTCGGACGAGGGCTCCTTTACGACGAACTTGTCGTCTGGTGAGCGGCCGGTATGGGGCGCAGTGATCGCGACGAATGGACCCATGTCGGCAAATTCACCTTCGTCGCGCCGGGCGGCGTTTTTAAATAGCTCGGGCGCAATCAAATTCCAGTGAACCTCGCCCCGCGGTGCGAGTCCCTGTCTGCTCAATCCTATGCTGCTTTCGCGCGCGACAGAACTGCGCTGCGGCCTGATCTCAGTTGCCATTACGAGCTCGATCTCTCATTTATCCGCTGCTGAGCGTCCATTACAGCCACTGCAGCCATGTTCACGATGTCCTGCACATCGGCGCCCTGCTCGAGAACGTGTACGGGAAGATTCATACCCACCAGGAAAGGTCCGATCTTGGTCGCTCCACCAAGGTGGTGCAGCAACTTGTAGGCGATATTTCCGGCGCTGAGGTTGGGAAATATCAAAACGTTTGCGCGCTCCTTGAGAGCGCTGAACGGATAGCCAGTGCGAAGGATGTTCTCGTCCATCGCGGTATCGGCTTGCATCTCGCCGTCGACGATGAGCGAAGGATCCCGCTTTCTCAATATTGCTACGGCTTTAGCGACCTTCTCCGCCTCGGGATGGCGCACTGAGCCGAAATTGGAGAAGGAGAGCATCGCGATCTTCGGCGTGATGCCGAAGGTGCGAACGATCCGTCCGGCGGAGTAGGCTATCTGCGCCAATTGCTCCGCGGTGGGATCGATGTTCACCGTGGTGTCTCCACAGAAGATAACGTGCTTCTCGAATACGAGCATGTAGAGCCCGCTCACTATCTCCGCTTTGGGATGAGCGCCGATCACCTGTAGCGCGGGGCGAATCGTTTCCGGGTAGTGCATTCCCACGCCAGAGAGCAGGGCGTCGGCGTCGCCGCATGCCACCATCACCGAGCCGAAGTAGTTGCCGTTGAACAGCAGCTGGTGCGCTTCGCCGTGGCTCAGACCCTTTCGCTGGCGCCGCTGCCACAAATAGTCCGCGTACTTGTCTCGCTTGTCGGACTTCGCTGGATCTTCGATCAGGATGTCGCGAAGGGAAATATGATTCTCCTCCGCGACGCGCTGAATCGTCTCGCGCTGTCCGAGGAGAATCGGCGACGCTATCCCCTCGTCCGCGATCATGCGCGCGGCACGAACTATCTTCGGATCCTCGCCCTCCGGAAATACGACGCGTTTCGGGTCGCGCACCGCGCGATTGATTATCCCGCGCATTATTCCGCGCGCTCTCCCCAGTCGTGCCTCGAGCTGCTCGCGGTAATTCTCGAGGTCGATCATGTGCTTGGCGACCCCGCTGGCGACCGCTGCCCACGCGACAGCGGGGGCAACCCAGAGCAACACTCGCGGATCGAACGGGAAGGGAATCAGGTAGTCGGGACCGAACTTGACGGAACGGAGCCCGTACAGGCGGGATACGCTTTCGGGAACGTCCTCCTTCGCCAGCGCGGCGAGGGCTCGCGTCGCCGCCATCTTCATCTCCTCGTTTACCTGGGTGGCGCGAGCATCCATCGCGCCGCGGAAGATGAACGGGAAGCCGAGCACGTTATT
>CATPBN010000295.1 GCA_955652635.1 uncultured Gemmatimonadaceae bacterium | reverse complement strand
GGGAACGGACAGCGAGTCGCTACTCATGGCGCTCGACCTGCGCGGGATCGCCGCGTCCGGGGGCTCGGCGTGCCAGAGCGGGAGCATCAGTCCATCTCACGTGCTGTCGGCGCTGGGCGTGCGTCCTGACCTGGCCAGCGCCGCAGTTCGAATGAGCCTGGGCTCACTCACGACGGATCATTGCATCGATCGCGTCATCGAAGTCTTCCCTGCCTTGGTCGGCAAGGCGCGTCAGCTCACGGCGGCGCAATGACGATGGCGAAAGAAAGGGTTCTGGTAGCTATGTCGGGCGGGGTCGACTCATCTGTCGCCGCCGCGGTGCTCGTCGAACAAGGCTACGATGTGGTCGGCGCGACGATGAAGCTGTTCTGTCATGGCGACGATATCCCCGACCGTCCATGCTGCTCCCTCGACTCGGTGAACGACGCGAGGCGGGTGTGCGAGCAGCTTGGTATTCCGCACTATGTGCTCAACCTCGAGACAAAGTTCGGGCACGACGTCGTCGACAACTTCGTCGAGGAATACGCGCGCGGCCGCACGCCGATTCCGTGCGTGAGGTGCAACACCTTCACCAAGTTCCGCGATTTCCTGAAGAAGGCAGATTCCATCGACGCGCAATGGATCGCCACGGGTCATTACGCGCGCGTCGTGGACGGCGGTCTGAGGCGCGGGGTTGACGAGAACAAGGATCAGACCTACTTCCTCTGGGGAATTGACCGAGCAGTTCTTTCGCGGATGATTCTTCCCGTCGGCACGCTCGACAAGGCACAGACACGTGCGCGCGCGCACATGATGGGCCTCGAAGTGATCGCGGAGAAGCCCGAGAGTCAGGAGATCTGCTTCGTGCCGGATGGCGACTATGCGCGCGTGCTGGAGCAGCGATTGCCCGCGGACGCCCCGGCGTTGTCGCGCGGGCCGATCATGACATCGAGCGGGAGGATTGTCGGCGAGCACAACGGATTCGCGCGCTACACAATTGGGCAACGTCGAGGAGTTCCGGGCGGCTTTTCGCAGCCAATGTATGTAATCGGAATCAGACCGAATGATCGGGCCGTCGTGGTTGGAACGCGCGACGAGTTAATGGGAAGCGGCGTTGTTGCGCGCGAGGTGAATTGGTTGGCGGCTCCGCCGAGCGTCGAGAATCGGGTCAGCGTGCGCGTGAGACATCGAGCGCCGCTCGCATCGGCGGAGATTGTGCGATTGGATTCCGAAGAAATCGAGCTAGCACTCGACGAACCGGTTTCGGCGATCACGCCCGGGCAGTCGATGGTGCTGTACGACGGGGACCGAGTGCTCGGGGGTGGTTTCATAGAGGCTTCGCGAGGCCGGCGATTCACCCTACCCGTGTTGGCGGCGTGATCTGCGAGTTCCTCGACCTTCCCCTTTTTTCCCCCACGAGCGACTGATGATCAAGAATTTCGTTTGCGGGGTTCTCCTCGGCGTCACCGTTCCACTCGGCGCCCAGACTGGTGTTGATACCGCGGGCACCGCCGCCATCGTCCGGCAGGCGACGGATCACTCCGACGTGATGAAGAATCTCGAGTACCTGGGAGATATAATCGGCCCGCGCCTGACGGGCTCGGCGGCGATGCGCCGCGCCAATGACTGGACCGTGGAACGCTTCAAATCCTATGGGATCGCGACGGCGATGGAGCCGTGGGACTTCGGAGTGACCTGGGAACGTGGCGTGGTTACCGCGCGACTTCTAGCGCCTTTTCAGCGCGGAGTGACAGCCCACAGCTGGGCCTGGACCGCCGGCACTGACGGCAAACGGCTGGCCGGACCCGTCGTGCTGGTGAACGTCTCATCTCCCGAGAGTCTCACGGTCTACAGGGATCACGTGAAGGGAGCGTGGCTCATCACGGGCCAGCCAGCGACGATCTTCAATCCAGATGGCCCGCCGATGACTGCGTCGGATTCAGCGGCGCTCCGTGCCCGGCAGAATCAGTTTCGCGTCCCGCAAGACACCTCTCCTGCTGCCGTGGCGCGCCGACGCCAGTTCCAGGTCGACGTTCCGTACATCTTGAAGCAGGCCGGTGCGCTCGGCCGACTCACTGATGGCGGCAAAGAGCAGGGTCTGATGAATATGAGCGGCTCTCCTTACTCGGTGTCGCCGCTACCGAACCTTGTCATCGCGCACGAAGACTTCGCGCAACTCGCCCGTCTCATCCAGAATGGTGTGACACCGCATTTTGAGGCCGCGGTCACGAACTCCTTTGGCAGCGCGCCTGTGCAACAGTACAATACGGTCGCTGAAATCCGGGGCGCGGAGAAACCGGGGGAGGTCGTCATTCTCGGCGCGCACCTAGACAGTTGGGATCTCGGCACGGGGACGACGGACAATGGTACCGGTTCAATGGTCGTACTCGAAGCCGCGAGAGCCATCGCGCAGTCCGGGCTCAAGCCAATGCGCACGATCCGCTTTATCCTCTTTAGCGGTGAAGAGGAGGGACTATTGGGTTCAGCGGCGTACGCGGCGCAACACGCGGCGACCGCCGACAGCATCCAGGCGGTGATGGTGCTCGACAATGGCACGGGCATGATCACGGGCCAAGCGCTCCAGGGACGGAATCAGGACGAGCAACTCTGGAAGGACCTGCTGGCTCCGGTCGCCTCGCTTGGGGCGAGGAATGTGCGCCAGGGCAACAAGGGCGGTACCGACCACCTGTCGTTCATTCCATACGGTGTGCCGGGCTGGAACTTCGACCAGGAGTCGCGCGGCTACAACCACACGCATCATTCGCAGGTCGACACTTATGATCACGCCATCGGGAGCGATCTCATTCAGGCTTCGGCGGTGATGGCTGCGACGGCGTTCGAGCTCGCGAATCTCCCATCGCTG
>CATPBN010000294.1 GCA_955652635.1 uncultured Gemmatimonadaceae bacterium | reverse complement strand
TCTGCTATGATCGCCCAGCTGACCTGCGGGACGTACTCGAGTGTCCCGATGACGTCGCGCCCGCCGAAGCTCGTGTACGTGAAGGGCGCGCGCGCACTCTGCAGCAACTTCTTCATCGTGAGAGGCGCCATTCGAGTCTTGACGAGGACCTGTGTCATCCCCTCAGAGCTGGCGATGGGATAGCCCTTCCGGTTGACGAGGAAGATCGCTCCGGTGCTGTCCCGAGCGAATGCGCGAAGGAGAAGCCTGACTGGCGCGAGATTCAGCTCGGCGGCGAACGCTCCGATGATTCGTCCATCTGCACGCTGGGCAGGGACTGCAACCACGAGCTTGGCCCTTCCCGCTTTCGGATCCCAGTACACATCGCCGACGATCTGCGTTTCCGAATGCAGCGTTGTCTGCCAGTCGCGGGGAAGTTGTATCTGACTGATCTCTCCGCTGCTCGCCACGATCTTTCCGTTCAGATCGAGCACCATGAGCTGCTCGAAATCGCTGAATCGCTCGTGTAGAGAGAGGAGATAGTCGCGGAGCCTTCCCTCCGCCTGGGAGGTGGCAACCGCGGAGGCCCGGGCGCCGGTAGCCGGACGGTCCAAAGTGTTCGCGACTTCATCCGAGCCGGCGAAGATGCGCAAATCGTACAAACGCTCCTTGAGCCAGACGCCTGTCGCGCGCGCGCTCTGGGCGCTCTCCGAGAGGAGATCCTCCGTGATCTTCGTTTCCAGCGCCCGCCGATTCTGATTGTAGGAGATCCCCAGCATGACGCCCGAGGGGAGGAGCGCCGCGACAACAGCGAACGCGACAATTCTGCTCCGGATGCTCTCGAATCGAGGAAAGGGGAGGTATTTTGCGCGCGCGCGCGGAGTGGCCGCGTTCACGGCTGACGCGGGCCTGATTGGCGTGACACCATCGAGGGACGTGGGCATCACGTAAAAGACGATTTACCCCCGTTGGGGCTACCAGGGATTCTTCGGAAAGGAGGAAACAAAAAATCGGCGGGCGATGTTTACTCTGCCGCAAACATTTGATGCCATCGCGGTCACAATTATGATATGGCAGGCGGGGTGTTGGGGAGCTCAACAGTAGGGTGGTTCTAAGTCTTTATTTTACAAAGACTTAGCTCATCAGTTAGAGATTGATTTTCATTACCACAAGCAGTACATTGAGTGCTACTCGAGCGGGAGACAATCTTGTCGTCCCGGCCTAGCCTCCGAAACAGCGGCACCGACTCCATTTAATGACGGCTCCGAACAACAGAGAGCGCATCCTCCCGCGCCTCATTCACGAAGAAATCAAAGAATCGTTCATCAACTACTCGATGAGCGTAATCGTCTCTCGCGCGCTGCCCGACGTGCGCGATGGACTCAAGCCAGTGCACCGACGCGTGCTCTACGCGATGAACGAGCTCGGTCTCGTTCCGGGCCGCCCCTACAAGAAGTCCGCGACGGTAGTCGGTGACGTGCTCGGCAAATACCATCCGCACGGCGACCAGTCCGTTTACGACGCGCTCGTGCGCATGGTGCAGGATTTCTCGCTGCGCTATCCACTGGTCGACGGTCAGGGGAACTTCGGCAGCGTCGACGGCGATCCTGCCGCCGCATACCGATACACTGAATCACGTCTTACCCGCATTGCAGTCGAGATGCTGGCAGACATCGACAAGAACACCGTCGACTTCGCGCCGAACTTCGACGACAGACTGCTCGAGCCGAAGGTTCTGCCCTCGGCCATTCCGAATCTCGTCGTCAACGGCTCCTCGGGAATCGCCGTCGGCATGGCGACCAATATTCCGCCGCACAATCTCCGCGAAGTCGTCGCGGCGATCACCGCGCTGATCGACAATCCGGAGCTGACGCCGACTGAGATCAGAAAGCTGATCAAAGGACCCGACTTCCCGACTGGCGGCTACATCTATGGCCGCTCCGGCATCAAGGATTACCAGGAGACCGGACGCGGCCGCATCGTGATGCGCGCCCGCGCCGTGATCGAGGAGAAGGAGTCCTCGAGCAAATCCCAGATCGTCGTCACCGAGCTCCCGTACCAGGTCAACAAGGCCAAGCTGATCGGAGACATGGCGGAGCTGGTGAAGGCAGGGAAGCTCGAGGGAATCTCAGCCCTCCGCGACGAATCCGACAAGGACGGAATGCGGGTCGTCATCGAGCTCAAGCGCGATGCAATTCCTCGCGTGGTGCTCAATCAGCTCTACAAGCACACCGTCATGCAGTCGACTTTCGGTGTCATCATGCTGGCGCTCGTTCCCGATTCACACACGACCCAGCTCGTGCCGAAGGTCATGCCCCTCAAGGAAGTGCTCCAGCACTACGTCGAGCACCGGCATCAGGTCGTCGTGCGTCGCACGCAATTCGAGCTGGACAAGGCGCTCGAGCGCGAGCACATCCTCGAAGGGCTCAAGATCGCCGTCGACAACATCGACGCCGTGATCAAGCTCATTCGCGCGGCCCAGGATACGCCGACGGCGAGCGGACAGCTTCAGAAGCGGTTCAAGCTCAGTGAGAGGCAGGCCGAGGCGATTCTCAACATGCGCCTGGCAAAGCTCACGGGCCTGGAGATCGAGAAGCTCGAAGCCGAGCTCAAAGAAGTGCTCGCCTTCATCAAGGAGATGAAGGAGATCCTCGCGTCCAAGCCGCGCCGGCTCAAGATCATCCGCGACGAGCTTCAGCAGGTGTCCGAGAAGTACGGTGACGAGCGCCGGTCCGAGATCACCAGCGACGAAGGCGAGTTCACGATCGAAGACCTCATCGCCGAAGAGGACATGGTAATCACCATCTCCCACTCGGGCTATATCAAACGCACTTCGGTCTCCACCTACCGCAAACAGCGTCGCGGCGGCCGCGGGCTGAGCGGTCAGGGGTTGAAAGACGAGGATTTCATAGAGCGTCTCTTCATCGGCTCGACGCACGACTACATCCTCTGCTTCACGGATGACGGGCGGTGCTTCTGGCTGAAGGTGCACGAGATCCCGCAGGCGGGTCGCGCTGCCAAGGGAAAGCCGATCGTCAACCTGATCAACGTTTCGCCCGAGACCCAGGTCAAGGCGATGGTTCCGGTGCGCGAGTTCTCAGAGACGCAGTTCCTTCTCTTCTGCACCAAGAACGGAACGGTCAAGAAGAGCGCGCTGTCTCAGTACTCGAACGTCCGCCAGACCGGAATCAAGGCGATCAAGATCGACAAGGACGACCAGCTGATCGATGTACAGGTGACGAGTGGCTCCAACGATATAGTTCTTGCCACGCGACACGGCTTGTCGGTTCGCTTCCACGAAATGGATGTTCGCGAGATGGGGCGCGACACGACCGGCGTCAAAGGCGTCGAGCTTAGGGAAGGCGATTCGGTGATCGGGATGGTCGTCGTCAAGCGCGACGCGACTCTGCTCGTTGTCACCGAACGCGGCCTGGGGAAGTGCTCCAACATCGCCGATTACCGCGTTCAGAAACGCGGCGGGAAGGGCATCATCACCGTCAACAGAACTGAGAAGACCGGGGATGTCGTTGCCCTGATGGAAGTTCTCCCTGCCGATGAGATCATGATCATCACAAAACATGGTGTGATCCTCCGCTCCTCTGTCTCTCAGGTGCGGGTCACCGGACGTATCGCGCAGGGCGTCAAGCTCGTCAATCTTGACGAAGGAGACGTCGTTACAGCCGTCGCTCGGGTAGTCCCCGAGGATGAAGGCGACGAGACGGAGAACGGCGCGCCGTCGAGCGAGGCTGAACAGGTCGAGGCCCTAACCGACGAATGATAAAAGAGCGTCCTGACGTGGTCCCACAACTCGAGGAAATCGAAAAGCTGCGTTTGTCGCTGCGTAACGCAGAGACAGAAGTGCAGCGTCTGCTCGAGGAGGCTGCCGCGCGTGGGGCGCTCGTTGACATTCTGCACGATGTGATGGGCTCGCTGTCGATGGGAGAGCTGTTTCACATGCTCGCGCGACGTCTCGCACGCGCGCTCAACCTGAGTCACTCCTCCGTGATCTTCGCCAAGAGCGGTGACAGCCACGGCACAGTTGCCTCGGCTCACGAAGATCCGCAGCTGGAGAATCTCCAGGTCGAGCTGGATAAATACCCTGAGATCGAAGCGGCACTTGCCGGTGAAAAGCCGATACTGATCCCTGACATCTGGCACTCCGACGCGTACAAGGCTCTTCGAGAAGCGTGGGAAAAAGATGGCAGCGTCATCTCGGTGCGCTCAATCATCGCGCTGCCGTTCCGACTCGATCTCGAGCGCACCGGCGTGTTCCTGCTGCGCCGGACGGCGGACAAAGCGTCACTCAACGACGCCGACGTCGACTTCGCAGAGACGGTGGTCAAGAGCGCAATGAATGCGATGCGCCGGGCACACATGGTGGAAGTCACGCAAGCCGACAACATTCGCCTCGAGGCGCTCGCGCGCACCGATCCGCTCACGCAGCTGCTCAATCGGCGCGCGCTCCTCACGCAGCTCGCTACGGAAGTCGAGCGCGTACGACGGTACAACGCGCCTCTGAGCATTCTGATGATCGACGTCGACTCCTTCAAGGAAGTAAACGACACCTACGGGCACCTCGCCGGGGACCAGGTATTGGTCGAAGTCGCGCTCCTCCTCGCGCGCACCGCCCGCAGCGTCGACGCCGTCGCGCGTTACGGCGGTGACGAGTTTGTGATCGCGGTTCCCGAGACGAGCGAAGCCGGCGCAATCGCGTTTGCCGAGAGACTGCGCGACAAGATCCAGTCGCACCCGTTCGACATCGGCAAGGGCGAGCCGCTGCGCCTCACGGTGAGCATCGGAGTCGCCGATTTTCCCGTCCCGAGGGTCGAAACTGCCGAAGATCTTCTCGATTGCGCCGACCGCGCACTCTACCGCGCCAAGGCCGGCGGACGTAATCTGGTGTGTGCCTAGAACTCCACAAAGCTTCGCCCTTGTAGCGCTGATCGCCCTCGGGGGGTGTCTTGTCGACACCTCCAAGAAAGAGACTAGCGCCGACACGACACACCTCGCCCCAGTCGTGACTGTCACGTCCGTCAATCGCGGGTCGCAGGGTATGGCGGAGCGCGTGTTGTGGACGTTTTCACCGGACAGAAAATCCGTGCTGGTGATTGCGGACCCGGGTGGCGTCGAGAACGAGCCGGTGCCCAACGGGTTCTTTTTCGGCGACGAATCGCGCGGGTTCCAGACGCAGATGGACAGCGTGTGGGATGTCGTGCCGTCCCCGGATTGGAAATGGATTGGATTTGGCCGCGCGTACTCCGTCGTTGGTGGCGCTGGTACTGGTTCCGATCTCCTTACGGACGTTTCGCGGCGAACCTCGATCGACACCGCGACCCTGCGCGCCGGGTCGTTTGCGTCGAGTGGGACGTCGATGTCGCGCGCCGTTGCCCAGGCTGGAGTCATTCACATCCCGGAGAATCCGCGCGCGAATGCCGCTTCGGACAGTGCCGCGCCCAAGCTCTTCCCCATCGCGCGGGGATGGCGTGTTCGCTGGACGGCCGACGGATCCACTCTCGCACTCGGCAACAGTCCTCCCCGAGCGATCGACAATGAGCCGAGTCAGACATGGTC
>CATPBN010000293.1 GCA_955652635.1 uncultured Gemmatimonadaceae bacterium | reverse complement strand
GTCCAGAGAATGATACCGGGTCAAGCTGTCGTCATCATTACACCAAACGGACGTGGGGCCGTAAAGACTCCGTTCGAACCCTGGCGGTGTAAATTTGCCGGTAATGCGAGTTCTTTTGGTGGAGGACGACCCCGGCCTCGCGGCCATCATCAAGACCGGCCTTGGCGAGAACGGCGTGCAGGTGGTGACAGTCCCTAGCTACGCCGAGGGCAAGATGAAAGCGACGCTCGGCAGCTTCGACGTGCTCATCCTCGATGTGATGCTACCAGGTGGAAACGGATTCGACCTCTGTCGGGAGCTGAGAGTCCGCGAGATCGCCACGCCGATCCTCATGCTCACCGCGCGAGATACCGTCGACGATCGGGTGGCGGGATTGGAGGTGGGGGCCGACGATTACTTGACCAAGCCCTTTGCGTTCCGCGAGCTGCTCGCGCGGGTGCGGGCGTTGGGAAGAAGGCGCGGCGCTCCGCTTCCGGAGACACTGCGAATCGGCGATCTGGAAGTCGATCTGGAGGCGCACAGAGTGCGGCGCGCCGGTAAATCCATTGAACTCACGGCCAAGGAGTTTGCGCTGCTCGAGTTTTTTGTGTTGCACAAAGGCCAGGTAGTCGATCGCGCGTCGATCACCGCCCACGTCTGGGACGAAAACCACGACCCCTTCACGAACGTGCTCGAGGTGCTTGTGAGGCGCCTGCGGCGCAAGATCGACGACGAGTATCCAACGAAGCTCATTCAGACAGTGAGAGGCGCCGGATACCGACTTGGTAACTGAAGCACTCTCCTCGCGCGGCGGCATCCAGCGCCTGGTGCGTCTGCGCCTGCGCCTCACTTTCTGGTACGTAGCAACCTTTGGACTGATCATCCTGTTTCTCGGCGGGGGACTGTTCGCGGTGATCAGGTACCAGCTCTCTCAGCAGCTCGACGATTCGCTCCACAGCGCCACACAGGAGCTCGTCCGCGCTGCGAGAATCAGGGAGGTCGAGAAAGCAGGGGCGCGGGGACGCGTCATCGATGCGGTCGACGAGCTGAACATACCGGACCGTACTCTTTATCTCCTCGATCCTCAGGGAAATCCTGTGAAGCCCGACACGGCCGCCGATTGGATTCGCAGCGCCGCTCGCCAAGCCGCCAAGGCCGGGCAGATCACCATTGAGCGCGATGTCCCCGCTGAAGAGACATTGAGGCTTCACGCCCTGCGCTTCAGGCTCGCTTCCGGCCACACGCTCGTCGCAGTGGCTGTCGCAGACCAGATCGAGCTGGAGGATCGCTACGCCGATCTCATCGCCGCTTTTGCGGCTGCGGCTCTCGCAGCGCTCGTCCTGGTCGCTGCTGGAGGATTCTTGCTCGTACGCAAATCCACCGCGCCAATCGAGCGGTCGATGGTCTTCATGAGACGCTTCATGGCCGACGCTGCCCATGAACTGAGAACGCCGATCACGGTGCTCCGCACTCGCGTAGAAGTCGCACTCCAACAGCCGAGAGATGCAGCCCACTACGTGTCGGCATTGCACAATGTCGAAGCGGAGGCGCGCCGGCTGGGCGGCATCGTCGACAGCCTCCTCGTTCTCGCGCGCGCGGACTCGGGGGAGCGGCAGATCGAGCGCGAACGCTTCTTCCTCGACGATGTGGCGATCGATGCGGCCGGCGCCTCACGCATAATCGCCCGACAAAAAGGCGTTGAGGTGACCGTCGAGGAATTCGAGGAGGCTCCGGTGGTCGGTGATCCCGCGCTCACTCGCCAGCTGCTCATGATTCTTCTCGACAACGCCGTGAAGTTCACCGACACGGGCGGAGAAGTTCGCGTACGCGTATCGCTGCATCAGGGTGTGCCGACGTTCGTTGTCCAGGACACCGGCATCGGAATCAAACGGGATGACTTGTCCCGCGTTTTTCAGAGATTCTTTCGTGGAGACACCGCCCGGAGTCGAACGGACGGGGCGGGCCTCGGACTTTCGATCGCGCGGTGGATCGCGCGTGAGCACGGTGCGGAGGTCTCGCTCACCTCCGAACCGGGACAGGGAACCAGGGTTGTGGTAACTTTTCCGCGAGCGGTGCCAGGAGTGTCATCGTAGCGACAGGTCGCTCGTCCAAAGTTTGCAGAGCAACCCGTTGAAATCATCTAAGCGAGGCAAGTGCAAGCTTCGACCCTTCGCCGCGTCGCACGATACAGATGGCCGCTGTTGATCACGTTAGCCGTAGGAGTGACAGCGGTCTTTTCATTGTCGCCCCTCGTGAATGTCGTCCAGCCGCATTCGGCCGCCGCGGCAAGCCTCAAGACTCCGTTTCTCTACGACATTCTCGCGCCCGCGTCGACCATCCTCGACACGCTGACAGTGCTCTCCCCCGCGCAATACTGGGCGAGCTTCGCGCTCTGCGTCGTGTTATTTTTTGCGCCAGGAATCGTCCGCGATTTGCGGCGGCCGCGCGGATTCAGCGTTTCGCACACGATCATTTCGTGTCTGCGCTTCCTCGGCGGCACGGTGGCGATAGTCGGAAGCATGCTCGTCCTCTGGAGGCCCATGGCCTCATTGAGTCTCCAGGATCCGGATCTCATTGCGGTGGATTTTCACAGCCATACGTCTGCGTCCCACGACGGACGAGTGGATTTTGACGTGGAGAGAAATCGCGAATGGCACCAGAGCTCCGGATTCAATGCCGCGTACATCACCGACCACCGGACGTTCGACGGAGCGCTCAGCGCAGCCGAACGGAACCCGCCGGTCGCCGGCGACGGGATGACGCTTCTTCCTGGAGTTGAGCTTCGGGACGGTGACGAACATCCGATACTGCTTGGAGTCAATCCCAGTCGAACGAGAATTACTTCTGCCGATTTGGAAGGGGCGAAGGTGGAGACTGACGGCGGCCCGGTTCCGCCGATTCTCCTTCTCACGATGCCGGGCAACATTGCCCGCATCCCACCCGGCGAAATTGCGGGTCCAGTTCGGCTTACCGGGATCGAAGTCTCGGACGGTGGGCCACGCGGAATGGCCCAGGCGGCACGAGACAAAAAGGAGATCCTGGCGCTTGCCGAGAAGCTGCACCTCGCTCCGGTTGCCGGATCGGACAATCATGGTTGGGGACGCGAAGCGCCGGCGTGGAGCGTGTTGCGCATACCCGGATGGCGTCGAATGACTCCTGCATCTCTCGACGTCGCAATTCGTCGAACGCTTCTCGTGCGCGCGCCCGGCACGACGTACGTAGTTGCCCGCAGAACCGTCGGGCCGCCATCGGGCAGAGTGGAGGCTGCGCTCGCCGGCGTTGCGGTTGGCTGGTTGATGCTCCGCACGATGAATCTCCGTGATCGGTTTTCCTGGATCCTCTGGAGCTGGGCGGCCGCGCTGCTTTCTTTGGTCCGCGCGCGAAGAACTCGCAGGCAGCATCGAATCAGAGAAGGGATGAAGGGCAGAGAACCGCGCCCGGTCATCGATGCGGCGGCAGCCGCGCGGATCGCTTCGTGACGAGCGTCGGCGCTCCCGAACGCCGTTACCCGCTGCGGGAGTGGTTCAAGAAACTGCTCACGTACTGGACGCTCATCGCTATCGTCTCGGCGATCGCGCTGGCCATATTCGCCGACGTCGGTGAAGATGTCGCGGAGAAATCTACCGGTCCGTTGGACAACGCCGTTCGTGCGTGGTTTCTGGCCCACCAGAATCCCACGATATACAAAATTGCCGCCGCACTTACGTCGATCGGCTCCCCCACAGTCATGATCATCGTAGCCATCGCGGCAGGAGTGTGGTTTTACTTTGCTCGTGGTCGGAGCAAGGCAGGCGTGATCGTCGCGGCACCCGCGGCTGGTGGCCTCCTGGCTGGTGGGTTGAAGGTCCTCTACGGCCGCGCCCGTCCTGCCGGCGCCGCGCTGATCAACGAGCGGACGTTCGCTTTTCCGAGCGGGCACGCGGCAACGTCAGCAGCGGTGATGGTAACGCTCTGTTACGTGCTCGCTAGGGAACGGATCATATCGTGGCCCACAGCGATCGTGATCGGCGGTGTGGTGCCGCTGGTCGTGGGTCTCACGCGGCTCTATCTCGACGTGCATTGGACGACCGATGTCGTCGGAGGCTGGACCGTTGGACTGTTCGTGGCCGCGATGAGCGCGGCGCTTTACGAGCGGTTGCGCACGAGCGAACCTTCCGCGGCAGAAAGAGAAGACGCGCCACCAGCCGGCTAATCGCGCTTGAGCGCGGTCACGACGTGGTTCAGCAACGCGGCCCGTGCAGCGGAGTCGAACACGCGCCCATTCGCAATGACCGCGGAAATGCGAGTCGTGTTGTGAATGTCTTTTAGCGGATCCGCGTCGAGCAACACCAGATCCGCGATCTTCCCCGGCCCAATCGTGCCTAGTGAGTCCAGCGAGCCCAGGTAGGCGGCCGGATTGTATGTCGCCGTCCGAAGGGCGTCGAGGGGCGTGAGTCCCGACCTGACCAGCAATGCGAGCTCGTCGTGGAGACTGAAGCCCGGGTAGATGAATGCCCGCGGCGCGTCGGTGCCGGCCAGAAGTGCAACGCCCGCTGTGTGGAGAGCGCCGGTTCGCGCAAAGCTGAACGAGCTCTGCACCACCGCCGAATCAGGTTTCGGGACAGCGAGCGCCTTGTGTTGCCACCCTGCCTTCACGATTCCCGGAACGTATTTGCTCCACTCCGGGTGCCTCGTGGCACTGTCGAAGGAGCGGGCATAAGGCTGATACGCGACAAGCGTCGGCGTGACCCACGTGTGGTTTCGAGCAAGAGTCCCCAGCACATGGCTGCATTGATTCGGGTCGTAGGACATGAGTATTGCGCGAGACTGACTCCGCAGTTGAAGAGGGTCGTCACCCGTCCTTCTCTTGGTGGTGTCGGCGAGCCGTAGGCGGAAGCCACCCTCGCGCGACGTGCACGCGCGCATCAGGTCATCTTCCTGCTCGACGCTTCGTTGCCCGGAATCCGATGCTTCAACAACGCTGACCGAGAAAGGGACGCGTCCCGCGAAAGAAGTGCGGAGCTTCCGCGACTCTCTTGCCAGACCGAAGAATGCCGCGCGCGGAATGAATGCGTCCGTGCTGAGGAAGTCGGCCCGCACGGATCCGTCCTTCTTTCGCGCGAGCGTGTCTACGGCTCGCACAGCGTCCATTTCGTTGGCTACATCGCTGACGAATTTTGCGCGACCCACCGGTCCATCGATGCGAACGCCGACGACGAGTCGTGGCTCCGATTCACGTCCGGCGGCAATGTCGCGCTTCCATCTGAGCGTCGTGTCTATGAAGTAGCCCATGTCGCGCGCGCCCGTGACGCCGTTTGCCAGCATGAGCGGGCCGGCGAAATCGGAAAAGACCCACACGAAGGCATGCACGTGCATGTCCCAGAGCCCGGGGATGAGAAATTTCGCCCGCCCGTCGAGCACCCGCGCGTCCCCGGGAACATTGGCACTACCGGCGGGTCCCGCGTAGATGATGCGATTGCCCGTGATGATCACGGTATTGTCGGCCCGTGTCGTTCCGGAGACGACATCGATCACCGACACATGTGTTATCGCGATCGACGGCTGCCTGCTGGCGGTGCATGCACCGGCAATGAGGAGCGCAACCGCGGTGACCGCGCGCGCTAGGCGCCGCATTTCACTCGCCAGGTTCATGCAAAGAGCGGGCGACCGGACTCGAACCGGCGACGTCCAGCTTGGGAAGCTGGCATTCTACCAACTGAATTACGCCCGCGATGTAGCGACAGATCGGATTCGGTACAGCGATTCCTGACGACTAACCTAGCGATTGAAAGGAATCGAAAACAGGCCGCGCTTTAACGCGCCTGTGGCAGGTGGGGCAGAAATTCACATGCGCTCGCTGACGAACGCGCGAGACAGGCTCGCCCCGCGGTGATTGCGTCGTCCACGGTGCGAAACCCTATCCTGGCGTTAGGCAATTCCACATGGGCCCAATCCCAACTGCGATCGGGCGTGCCCAGGACCCGGAAATCACTCCCACGGAACCCGGTGACCCACCGCCGAAATTCAATCCAGCTGCGTCGCGTCGAAGGATTGTTGAGATTCCCATCTCCAATGCTGACGTCGATGGCCCGTCCGTAGGAATGGAGCGATGTGAGCGTGTGGGTGCGGCCTCGCCCCTCCGCCATCAGAATCGCCTCCTGCTCGGGGGAGCGATAAGTGCTCACGACGCGCACGCGAAATCCTGCGCCTCGAGCCGCGTTGAGCATTTCCGTGACCTCGTTTTTCACGTCCGGGTCCATCGCGCTCACCGAGCTGCTGGTAACGAGCGACGAAGGGAAGAAGGAGCTGCGGTGCAGCGCGCGAACGCGGCTTTGCAGCTCATCCCACGATTCGCCCGGCTTTCGAATCGAGACGAAGCCGATCCGATAGGAGTTCACATAGCAAGTAAGGCAGGCCTTTGCTTCGGGGTCGTACTTGAGCACACCACCCTGTGCGGAGTCGGATAAATAAAGGTGCGACGCTGAGACGACTCCGAACGCTCGCCGCAGAACCTGGCGGCTGTCGTTGCTGAGAGGACGCGTCAGGTAATGTGGGATACCGCGTGCATCGGTCCCCGAATAGCTGTCAGCGTCGTTCCGCGAACGCTTCACACCTGGATGCGCCGTTGCCTCACCACCGCAACCGCTTTGGAATACGAGTAGAAGCGTAGGTAGAAACGCCGATGGATTCAGTCGCATGGAGGCAAATTCAGAGTGATGCAGAACGAACTCTTCCTTATTGCAAGTCGAGGCACTGGCTCCTGACGTGCGACTTACAAAAAAAGACGGCGCGCCATCGCGCCGCCTTTCCATCCTTGTCAGAGAGCCACAGGTGAGAATTGAACTCACGACCGCCCGATTACGAATCGGGTGCTCTACCCCTGAGCTACTGTGGCCGTTCGGCGAAATCAAAAGCACTGACATCACCACTGTCAGTGCCTGGAGTGCCCTGGAGCGGACTCGAACCGCTATGCCTTGCGGCACCACCCCCTCAAGAT
>CATPBN010000292.1 GCA_955652635.1 uncultured Gemmatimonadaceae bacterium | reverse complement strand
GTTTGAGCCCGGGGTGCGCTATACCGAAGGATCGATTGGACGTGTCGCGACAGCTCAGGAAGTGCGAAGGACGGGCGTCGGAAGGCGACTGATGGCCGAAGCCCTGCGGCGGCTGGAGACGCTTGCGCCCGGCGAGAAGATAAAGCTCGCCGCCCAGCGGCGACTCGAGGCGTTCTACGCGAGTTTTGGCTTCACGACGGTGTCCGCCCCCTACGAAGAGGATGGAATCATGCACGTCGACATGGTCCGCTAGCCCATATATCGTGATAACCTAAGCGCGCTACTGCGAAGGTGAGACGTTCGCCGAGTTCATGGCTCGGGAGACCATCAACCATGCACTGTGGGTAGGCATCACGCACCACGTCTCGATTCCCCTGGAGATGTCCGCGCGCGTCGAAGCACTCGGAGGCCACTGGCATCTGCTCGTGCTGAGCGAGGACTGGTGCGGCGACGCGGTCAACATCGTTCCGATAGTGGCCAAGCTGACAGAATCGGTGAGCAACATGGATCTCCGCATTCTCGCCCGCGACGAGAATCTGGACATCATGGACACGCACCTTACCGGCAAGTCGCGCTCGATTCCGATCGTGATCCTCCTCAACAAGAAGTACGAGGAATGCGGGTGGTGGGGACCGCGTCCGACAGCGCTACAGAGGTGGGTGGTGGAGAAGGGAATGATGCTTCCGAAGGACGAGCGCTATAAGGAGGTCAGGACCTTTTACGCGCGGGACCGCGGGCTCACGACGATGGAAGAGATCGTGTCGATGCTCGAACACTGCTGCCGGCGGAGCGCAGCTACGTCCGTTGCAGCCGTAAAGTAAAAGTAGAGCCTTTGCCGGGTTCGCTCGCGGCGCTGAGCGAACCGCCCATGGCCGTCGCAAGTCTCCGGCTGATCGGCAGTCCGAGACCGGTGCCATTCGTCACTGCTCCCTTGGGTTTCAGCTGCACGAACGGCTCAAAGATCGCTTCGAGCTTGTCGGCCGGAATTCCCTTGCCGGTGTCGCTCACCCGGATGGCGACGACTTCCGGTTCGAGCTCGCACAGGAGAGTGATGCGTCCTCCCCGGTCGGTGAACTTGATCGCATTCGCCAGCAGATTGAGCACGATCTGCTGCAGCTTGGCGGCATCTGCGTTGGCGACGATCGATAAATCTCCGCAGTGATACGTGTAAGTGAGCTCCTTCTCCTCGAGCTGAGCGCCGACCAGTCCTTCCATCTGCACCAGCACTTCGCGGATCAAAGTCGGACGAAGAACCAAATCGATCGACTGTCCGCTCTCGAGTTTGGCGAAATCCAGTATCGTGGTGATGAGTCCGAGGAGGAGCTGCTGGCTCTGCTGGATGCGCTGAATGTAGCGGCGCTGCGGGTCGCTGAGGGGCCCGTGAATCTCGCGCTCCAGTAGCTCGGTGTAGCCGAAGATTGCCTGGAGCGGAGTGCGGAACTCGTGGCTCAATAGAGCGAGGAAGTCAGACTTGATGCGATTCGAGACCTCCGCGTCTTCGCGCGCTTTGCGCTCGCGGGTGAGAAGCACGTTCTCCGCTTGCCTTCGCTTGGAGATGTCACGCACTACCCAGCGGTAGCCACCGAGACTCTTGTCCCGAGCGGTCACCCGCGTGATCGAAACCGATACATCGGTAGGAGGTCCGATGCGCGGGCGGAGCTGTATCTCCCAGTCGTCGGATCTCTCGGATCCGCGCAGCTGGTCGAGCTGATCACGGTAGGTCTTGCGTGCGGACTCGTCGAAATAAGCCGAGAGCGTCTTGCCCGCGAGAAACTGTGCGGGCACGGAAAGCAACTGACCAGCGGCCACGTTGGCTTCACGGATAATTCCGTGAGAGTCGGTGAGGAAGCAGGCGTCCGGCGCGGACTCGAACAGCTCGAAATACTTCTGACGCTCGCGGTCGATCGCGTCTCTGGAGGCGAGCAGCTCCTTGTACTGAAGAGCGTTCGCATCGCGTCCTTTCCGCGGCGCTTCGCGCGTGTCAGCGACCGTGCCTTGCTGCTGGGGGTCCATCATCTTCGGCACCTGTGTTGAGCGGGACGGCACGCAGGATAGGGACATGCAACTCCAAGGCCGAACGATCTCAGCGGAAAAAAAACGACGGGGCACGTCTTGCACCGTGCCCCTTTCGCTTCCGTCCCGGCTTGGTCGGTCAGCTGCCCTGACCTGCTCCGCTCGATCTTCGTCCGCCGCGAGATGCTTCTCCACCTTTTCTCCCAGCGACCCGCGCCTCTTCACTGGTGAATTCGTGCGCCGTTCCTTTCTGGTGCGCCGCGCGTCCACCTTTCGCCGCAATCGCCCGCTGTGCCTGCGGGTCCATCGCCGCAAATCCGCGGGGTGTCTTGCGGATGTTGCTGGTGCTACGAAATTCTCCTCCACCGTCATTGCGCCCGCTCATCCCACCGCTTCCACCCCCGACTACGCCGCTTCTGCTTCGCTCGTCCATTCTTTCCCCTTGGTTGTTCCGCTCGTCTGCCATTATCGGTCTCCTGCCGCAATATTCGAGTTCAATGGTACCGCCGCTGGACGTGCAAGCGTCAGGCCGTAATTTCGGGGGACGGGAGAAACCCCGCCAGTCGGCCGCATTGTGGATTTCTTCCCTTCTCGCACGTCTGTGAGCGCTTATGTTAAAAGCAATGGCCAAAAAACTCCGAGGTGGTCAGTGAATCCAGTCGAAGCCGAGACGCTATCGAAGATCGAGGTGCTCGCCGACCTCGAACCTCTTGTGGTGGAGTTAATGGCGGCGCACGAAGCGAAGCGCGTGCTCTGGTTTCCGGCGGAATTGCTGGAGCCAGCTCCGGGCGAAGATCCCGACCATCACCTGAAGGCACTCAGAGAGCGCGCGAGGGGGATAAGTGATCCTGCCCGCGTGGCCCTCGCGCTCAATCTGCTCACCGAGGAAGGACTACCGCACTTTCACCGCCTGCTCGCGGTTTATCTCGGGACGGACAGCATCTGGGCGAAGTGGAACAACCTGTGGACGGCGGAAGAGGATCGCCACGGCGCGATTCTCCACGACTACACGCGCGATGCGGGCGTGTTCGATCCAGTGGTGATCGAGAAAATGCAGTTCGACTACATCAAGGCCGGGTTCGAGCCGGAGTGGGACAAAGATCCGTACCGCGTCTTCGTCTACACGTCGCTGCAGGAGAGGGCGACGCAGGTCTCCCACGCCAACACCGGCAAGTACGCGTCGCAGTACGAGCCGACGATCGGGACGGTGTTGCAGAACGTCGCCAAGGAGGAGGCCCGCCACTATACGTTTTATCGCTCGGTATTCAAGGCGGTCCTCGAGCGCGATCCAAACCAAGGCCTTGTGGCAGCGGCCAAGATCATGCCGGCGATCGACATGCCTGGCGTGAACATGCCCCATTTCCGGGAGCTCGCCGACGTCGTGCGTCGCGCGGAGATCTACGGTCCGCGCGACTATCTCCGGATCGTCGAGGAGCTTATAAAGTACTGGTCGATCGATACCATGGACGGGTTGAACGATCTCGGGCGGAAGGCGCAGGAAAAGATCATGGGAATTCCCGCGCGTCTCGAGCGCATCGCGCAGGTGATGGAGCTCAAGACCAAACCCAAGAGCTTCGCGTTCGACGTGATCTTCAATCGCGAATTCGCGATGGAGTGAGGGCGGTCTCCTAGAGATCGTTGCGCGTCGGTCAGTCTGGAAACATCCTGCTGCGCGAGCGTTGTCGCCGGAGAGGACATCTCCGCCGACCCAAACACGAGATGCAAATCGAAGCGCGCATTAAACTCGCGCAGAGATGCGTGAGCAGCGATCGCGGTAACGGCGCTAGGTACCGGACAGGCCGAGAACGGCCGAGCGCGCCTGCATGGCCCCGATGACGAAGTTGATGTGCTCGTCGAGATCGACACCGAGTTCCCGCGCGCCGTTGATCACATCCTCTCGGCTCACGCCGCGCGCGAATGCCTTGTCCTTCATCTTCTTCCGTACCGATTTCGCGTCCACCTCGTGCACGCTCTTGGTCGGCCGCACCAGCGCCGTCGCCGTGATCAGGCCGGTCAGCTCGTCCACGGCAAAGAGCGTCTTCGCCATCCGGGACTCCCGCGGCGTGTTCGTGTAGTGCGCGTGGCCGAGGATTGCCTGAAGGACATCCTCCGGATATCCCTTCGCTCTCAGAATCCGCACTCCCTCCGACGGATGCTCCTCAGTCGGCGAGTGGGCGTTGTTGGGGAATCGCTCGTAGTCGAAGTCGTGAATGAGCCCCGTCGTTCCCCAGCGCTCTTCGTCCTCGCCAAATTTACCGGCGTAGGCACGCATGGCGGCCTCGACCGAAAGCATGTGCTTGCGCAGCGATTCACTCGCGGTGTACTCGCGCATCAGTGCGAGTGTGTCGGAGCGGGAGGGAAGGGGGTTGGAGTCTGTCATTTCTTTCCGGGTGGATTGGGCGTACGCGTGCCGCCAACTCTGGTCAAATCTATTAATCCGGCTTGCCGCGCATCAGCATTTGGGCAGCGTCTTCATCATCATCCGCGCGACGTCGACTCCCAGCTGGAGCAACAACAGAGTGCCGAGCATTATCGAAATGTCGGCCCACGGCCGTTTTCGCGGCGGAACCGTTCGCGCATAGAGTAGCGCGCCAATCACGATCACCGTTCCCTCGGCGATGAAGTCAGCGATGGGATGATCGTAGAATCGTAGCCCGATCCTCGGCCCTCCTGGCCACGGCGGCTTGTAGCCCGTGATCCAGTCGAGGAACATGTGCGAAAGTATCACCGCGGCCACGACGAGCCCGGATCTCCAGTCGCGCGTGGCTGTCGCGTACGCTGCAAATCCCAGCACGGCGAACAGCGAAATCGCGGGGATGGAATGGGAAAGCATTCCCACGGGGTTGTACGCGCCAGCCAGGCACAGCCCGGTGTCCGCCCAGTCGGGTGTATAGGTGGCGACGAGTAGTACAAGCAGCCCGATGCTCCTGCGCACGCGCTTTGCGCTAAGTGCGGCGCCGACGTGTCCGATGTACATCTATTGGCGGGTGCGGCTGGAGCGGCGGGCGCGGAGATCGATCAGAAGCGGCACCAGGGTCGCGATCAGAAGTGCCCCAACGAGGCGCAGCCCGTTGAAAAAGCGATGAGTTGGGATGGGTTCCGTAGGGCAAAGGTTTGGAGGCGCATGTAACTTTTCGTAAAGCTATACCGCACGCATCGGCCCGCCCACTCCTTCCGTTCCGAAGCGACTCCGAATGCACGTAAAGAATCTCGAGTGCTCCTTCTGCCATCGCGAATACGAACCCGGGCGACTCCACAACGTCTGCACGGAGTGCGGCAAGCCTCTGCTGGTACGCTACGACCTGAAGCGGATTGCGAAGTTCCTGACGCGGCAATCCCTCTTCGCGCGCCGGTCTGACATCTGGCGCTACAGAGAGCTGCTTCCCGTTCGTCGCGAGGACAACATCGTTACTCTCGGCGAAGGGTGGACCCCGCTGCTCCACGCCAAAACGCTCGGCGAATCCCTCGGGCTGAGCGAGCTTTACGTCAAGGACGAATCGCTGAATCCTACTCAGAGCTTCAAGGCTCGCGGGATGTCGGTAGCGGTATCGATGGCGAAAGAGCTGGGTGCGAAGAAGCTGGCTGCACCCTCAGCGGGAAACGCCGGTGCAGCGCTGGCGGCCTATTGCGCGCATGCTCGCATCGGTGCCTACCTCCTCATGCCGAGGGACACTCCGCGTGCCAACATCATCGAATGCGAGGTAGCTGGCGCGCACGTCAGGCTGATGGATGGTCTGATTACAGATTGCGGAGCGGAAGTCGCGCGACTGAAGGAGAGCGAGGGATGGTTCGATGTCTCTACGCTCAAGGAGCCTTATCGCGTCGAGGGAAAGAAGACCCTCGGCTTCGAGATCGCAGAGCAACTAGCGTGGACCCTGCCAGATGTGATTGTTTATCCGACGGGCGGAGGAACGGGGCTCATCGGAATGTGGAAGGCATTCGACGAGCTGCAGCAGCTGGGTTGGATTGGCGAGAAACGGCCCCGGATGATCTCGGTTCAGGCTGCCGGCTGCGCACCGATCGTGCGCGCATTCGAGGCGGGCGATCGATTCGCTGAGGAATTCGAGAACGCTGCAACGGTGGCCTCTGGCCTCCGTGTCCCGAAAGCCATCGGTGATTTTCTCATCCTCGATGCAATCCGGGAATCTGAGGGAACCGCGGTCTCCGTCACTGACGAAGAGTTGATCGAAGGCGCGAGAGAGCTGGCGCGCAGTGAAGGCATCTTCGCATCTCCAGAGGGAGGCGCGTGCGTGCCGGCAATCCGCCAGCTCCTCGCCCGCGGCGCCGTGAAGCCAGATGAGAAGGTGGTGCTTTTCAACACCGGCTCCGGGATCAAGTATCTCGACCTGTTCGAGAGTCGATCGAAGGCGCGAAAGACACCGCGAAAGAGCGCATTGGGCCCAGCGATGCGACCCTGAGATCTACCTGATACCAACCAGCTTGTGGGTCTGTATGCTGAGGCGCCAACCCGGATTCCGCAGACAGTATTCGATTGCCCGCTCTGTATTCGCGGCGACGTCCGGTCCGTCCATCGGCTGAAGAAAGAAGTGTTTGAAATCGAGACGCGCGAACTGCTCGGGCGCGGCGCTCTCCTGGGGATAAACGAGCTTGAGCTCATTGCCACTGATCTGTACGAACGGCGCTCCTGCTTTCGGGCTGACACAAACCCAATCGAGAGAGGCCGGGGCCGGTCGAGTGCCATTCGTCTCCACCGCTACCTCGAAACCCCGCCCGTGCAGCGCATCGATCAGCGCTTCGTCCAGTTGAAGCAATGGCTCGCCTCCGGTGCAGACGATGTATTTGCCTGCCGCACCGGGAGAAACTCCTCCCCAGCACCGATCGACCGCATCAGCAAGCTCGTTCGCGCTCGCGAATCTGCCGCCGTCGGGTCCTGTCCCGACGAAATCGGTGTCGCAAAACTGACACACTGCCCGCGAGCGATCCTCTTCTCGCCCTGACCAGAGGTTGCACCCCGAGAACCGGCAAAACACCGCTGCCCTGCCGCTTTGCGCTCCTTCTCCCTGGAGGGTGTAGAAAATCTCCTTCACGGTGTAG
>CATPBN010000291.1 GCA_955652635.1 uncultured Gemmatimonadaceae bacterium | reverse complement strand
GGAATAGAAAGCATGCTGCGTAATGGGGGCAAGCGGATTTGCGGCAGAGATCGGGCTCCGCCGCGACTTCGTCCCACACCTCGGGGCGCGGCGGAAACGCAAGATCGGCGAGCGATCCGTCAGTCGTGCGCTCCGCCCAGTCGGCAATTGCATCGAGCTCAGCGCGCGAATCGTCGGCGAGAAGAGTAGATGCGAGCAGCCTGGTCTGGGCGAGGCGCAGAAGACAGAGGTAGTTCCGCCATCCCTTGAGCAGGGCAAACCGGACTTCCTGCTTCCCCTCGAACGCTTTCGCGAGAAACGGAAGATCCTTTCGGACGAGCTGTTCCTGGAGGTTGATCGTGTTCGTCGACACGACAGTGCGCTCCCCGTTGTTGGCAGCCCAACGCAGCGCGGGCACGAGGTACGCGAGCGATTTTCCAACGCCGGTCCCTGCTTCCAGAAGTCCGACTCCGCCGTCGTTGTAGAGATCTGCGACGACACCCGCCATCTCACGCTGGCTCTCGCGGTCTTCGTACTGCGCCAGCTCCCGTGCAACTGGTCCGCCACGGCCTAGGTCGTGTTCGACGGCGTCGCGGTCGAGCGGAATGCGCTCACGCTCGGCGACCTGCTGCACAGCTGGCGTGATGGGAGTGTAGACAATCGAGACATCCCATTCCGGCCGCGCGATCACGTTTCGCTCTCGTGCGCGAGCTTGTACGCGAGATTGCGCGGCGCCCCGAAGGTGGACATTAGATGTTCCATGATGTCCCGTGGGGAATTCCCAGAGGCGCGCAGCTTCCTCGCGGCATCACTCAGCTCGCTTTCCGAGATCGGCGACTTCTCAGCACCCGCGATCACCAGGACCACTTCGCCCTTCGGATCCACGTCCTTGTATACGCCCGCCAGCTCGGCGACGCTGCCGCGTTTGAACTCCTCGAACTGTTTGGTCAGCTCGCGCGCAACGACTGCCTGCCTCTCGCCGGCGCCACCTTCTGCAAGAGCATCGAGTGTCGCGCCAACGCGATTGGCGGCTTCGAACATCACGACGGTTGACCGCGACGCCACGACGTCCGCGATCGTCTCGCTTCGCTCACGTCCCTTGCGCGGAAGAAATCCCACATAGGTGAATCTCTCGAGCGACATCCCGGACCCGACGATCGCTGCCATCACAGCGGACGCGCCAGGAATTGGAACCACGGGAAGATCCGCCTCCAGAGCGGCCGCGACCAGCCGCGAGCCGGGATCGGAGATGAGTGGCGTCCCCGCATCAGAGATCAGTGCGATCGAATCGCCCGTACGAAGCCTCGCGACGAGCTTTGGAGTCTCCTGCGCTTCGTTGTGCTCGTGATATGACTTGAGCGGAGTCGAGATCTTGTAGTGATCGAGCAGTCGGCGCGAATGGCGCGTGTCTTCCGCAATAATCAGCGCGGTCGAGGAGAGGACCTCGACCGCACGATGTGTCATGTCTCCCAGATTTCCGATGGGAGTGCTGACCAGGTACAGAGTCCCCGCGCGCGCGGCGCTCATCGCCCGGCGACGCAGGCCTCTGTTGGCTACGCGGCGTGCTGCTTGAACTTCTCCGCCAGAGTCGGCTTGCCTACGAATCCGATGACCTGATCGACGAGCTTCCCGTCCTTGAAGAAGAGAATCGCCGGGATCGAGCGAACGTTGAATTTTGTGGACGTCTTTATGTTCGTGTCGACGTCGACCTTTGCCACTTTGGCCTTGCCCTGATATTCGATGGCAAGCGCATCCAGAACCGGAGCGATCATGCGGCATGGCGCACACCAGGTCGCCCAGAAATCGACTACGGCGAGGCCCTTGTGCTGCTCAATCTGCAGCTCGAAATCAGAATCAGTTACTTCCAGCGCATTCGACATTGTGTAATCTCCAAACCACGGGTGGCCCGCGGAACTTCGTCGGTTAATTTCAGTGGGAGCGGAGCCCCCTCATCAATACAATTTAATGACCCCATCAACCCCGCGTGGCCCCCACGTTTCCCACATCGGGATCGCGGTCGAGGCAATCGCCGAGAGTCTGCCTTTTTTTCGGGATATACTGGGTCTGAGGGAAGTGAGCCTCGACGATTCTGACGGCGCCCGCATAGTTGGATTCAGCGCGGGCGAGCCATTGGTGGAGCTGCTGGAAGCGGACGATCCCAGCTCTCCGATCGCGCGGTTCGTGGCCAAGCGCGGACCGGGAATCCATCACATCTGCTTTTCAGTCGACGACCTGGACGCCATGCTCGAGCGCTGTCGCGCAGCGGGCATTCAGCTCCTCGACGAACGGCCGCGCATCGGCGCGGAGGGGAAGCGGATTGCTTTCCTGCACCCCAAGTCCACCGGCGGGGTGCTGGTGGAGCTGTCAGATCATTGAGTGCGGGAGGTTCCCGGGTTCCCGCAGAAGTCGCGCACGGCGGCGATATCCATGTTGTCGACGTACCAACGGCCGCCCGGACCTCGAATCGCATAGAAGGTCGATGTCCGAACAAGATTGCCCTTCTTCAGCTCGACGCTGACCTCTCGATGGCCACCCTGTCCCGACCGTTCGCCAAGAATCCGATAACTGTCGTTGTTGAAGTAGCAGGCGAGAATGATCTCGCGCTTCTCCAGCTCAGTCCTGTCCATCGTCTCGCGGGCCGGACCCTTGTCCGTTCCGAAGACAGTAGACATTGCCTGAAGGTCGCGCACTTTGACGGCGCCAAGGAACTGATCAACCGCCAGCTGCGCGCTCGCTCCCCCGGTGAGCTGACCGTTGTTGTATCCGCCCTGGGTTGCGCTCGAGCAGGCGGCGAGAAGGAACAGACCAGCAAATATTCTGAAGGACACGATAGAATTCTCCACGAGATTAGAGCTGCGACCTACGGACGGTGACAATGCGCGCTAAGCAACAACGGCTCTACATCAATATCGACCATGTGGCGACTCTGCGGCAGGCTCGGCGCGGTGTGGAACCTGATCCGGTAGAGGCCGCCAGCGTGTGCGAGGCCGCTGGAGCGGACGGAATTACAGCTCATCTGCGCGAAGACCGGCGTCATATGCAGGATGCTGACGTCGAGAAGCTCAAGAAGAGCGTGCGGACATACTTCAATCTCGAGATGGCGTGTGTGGCTGAGATGCTCGAGCTCGCGCGACGGCTGAGGCCCGGGCAGGTCACCCTCGTTCCAGAGCGTCGAGAGGAGATTACGACAGAGGGCGGATTGGATATTGTCACCGACCCCGCTCGCATCCGGAACGCGGTCGAGGCGCTGTCCAGCGCTGGGATCCGGGTGAGCCTTTTCATAGATCCCACTCGCGTCGCGGTCGAGCAGTCGAAGAAGCTCGGAGTTCCGGCCATCGAGCTTCACACCGGCAGCTACTCGCACCAGCCCGACTCGGAGGTGGCGCTCGACGCGCTCCGCGATTCAGCGCGAAGGGCGGCCGATCTCGGACTCGCTGTTCACGCCGGCCACGGACTCAATCTGCGGAATGTCGGTGCCGTCGCGGTGATTCCCGAGATCGAGGAGCTCAACATCGGTCACTCGATCATCAGCAGGGCGCTGTTCGTGGGGCTCGACCGCGCGGTCAGGGAAATGGGCGAAGCGATGCGCGCTGCTCGGTCGTCATAGTGGGCAAGGCTTTGACTGGAATCGCCGGACGGGGCACCTTTCCGGCTATGACCTGGAGAAATTGCTGATGACGACGCCGGGACGGCTGCTTGATTTCTTCTCCCTCGAGGCAAGTGAGTACCTCACTCGCCTGGAGTCTCTCGTCACGCAGCAAGTGATGCCGGCGTCGGACGCAACGCAGCTTGCCGCCGCGGCGCGCGGGCTGCGCGGCAGTGCGACGATGGCCAAGGCAAACGAGCTCGCACGATTGGCGACGAGTGTCGAGCGCATCGCGGGCGGCGTCGTTCGGGGCGCCACGAAGTGGGACCCAGAGGTGCAACGATTGATGGTTGGAGCGATCGAGGATCTGAAGCTCCTGGTGCGCTCCGTGCGCACGTGGGGCACCGAGCAGGACACGCGCGTGGAAGAAAGTCTCCGCCGGCTCGCCCGCTATGGTCCGACCAGGGAAGTGCGCAGCGATGACGTGATCGTCCCGATCTCGCAGCTTTTCTACAACGATGACGGACAGCATGTCGTCTACGTCGCGCCCAATCCCAAGACGCACTACGAGCAGCAGCTGCGCGAGACCGGGCGTATCGGACCCGGGACGCTTTCGCCGGAGGTAAAGCGCATGCCCACACCGGCGGAGGCGAGGACCGCATCCGAGGCGAAGACTCCTCCGCGCGGCAAGGAGCTGCGCGACGTCCTGAATTCGAGCCTCGCGACGATGCGATCTCTCGAGAACCGGAATTCGGGACCACAGCCGCCGGCGACCGAGCTCGTCCCGATTCACGAGCTTCTCTACAAGGGACAGCGCGCCATCGAGCGCGCCGCCGAGATTCGTCGCGCGCTCAAGAAGAGCGGAACGGCTCCGACACGCGCGCTCGTCGACGAGCTCGTCGATCTGGTCGAGCTGGCTTCAACCGAGTAGCAGTTGAAGCCAGGATGGCGCGCCGTGGTCGGCGGCGTGCTGAGTGCGGCGCTCATTTACTGGACGCTTCATGGAATCTCGCCCGCCGAAGTAGCACAGAGACTTTCGGAAGCAGACCCGCTCCTTTTCGCTGCGTCGATCTTTTGCGCCACCGCGATCTTTCCCGTTCGCGCACTGCGTTGGCGAACTATCCTCGAGCCCGTCGCATCGAGAATTCCGTTCGGTCCCCTGTGGGGCGCGACAGCGATCGGAATGATGGTGAACAACGTGCTCCCCGCGCGCGCTGGAGAATTTGCCAGGGCGTACGCGCTGAAAAAGGAAGTGCAGGTTCCCTTCGCTACGGGCCTTGCCTCGCTTGTCGTAGATCGGCTGTTCG
>CATPBN010000290.1 GCA_955652635.1 uncultured Gemmatimonadaceae bacterium | reverse complement strand
GGGATCTCGATTTCCGGACCGCTCGTCCGCCTCTCGAGCGCGGATCCAGTCGTGATCGCTGTCTGGCGACTCGGCTTCTCGTTGGTGATCGTCGCCGGGTTTCTCATCGCAACCCGCGAGTGGCGTGATTGGAAGAGGATCACTTGGCGTGAGGCAATGCTCGCAGTCGCGGCTGGCGTGTCGCTCGCGCTCCACTTCTGGGCGTGGAACGCCTCGATCCACCTTACTACGATTGCCGCCTCGGTAACGCTCGTCAGCCTTCAGCCAGCTGTTGTCGCTGCGATCTCGGCAATTGCGCTTCGGGAGGCTCCTTCCAGACGCCAGCTGCTCGGGATCGCCATCGCCATCGCCGGTGCCATGGTCATCGCGGCTCCGGACCTACGGGCTGACGTGGGGCTCGCCGGAAATCGACCGCTCGTCGGGAATCTACTGGCAATGTCCGCTGCGGTGACCGCGGCGATTTACTACACGATTGGCCGTCGGCTGCGGGTGTCCCTTGGCATCTGGGCGTATGTCGGGATCGTGTACTCTGCGGCATTCGCCACTCTCGGTGTGATCGCAATCACGCGGGGAATTGCCCTGGCGCCGCAGCCACCGCGGGAGATGGCGATCTTTGCGGCGCTCGCGATCGGTCCGATGTTGATCGGACACACGGGAATGAATTGGGCACTCAAGTTTCTTCCCGCCTACGTGGTCAACCTGACTGTGCTCGGCGAGCCCGTTGGCGCCACGCTTCTCGGCGCGTTCATACCAGCGATTCGGCAGATTCCCACGATTGCCACGGTTGTCGGCGGGGCGATCGTTCTCACCGGGGTGATCATCGCCGCGAACACTCGGGGGCCCAGCAGCCTAAACGCCTGAACATTAAATTTCGGCGCGTCCCGGCCCCTCGGAGCGCGCGGACGGCCGCGCCCATTTTCCACCCCACGATTGAATGCGAAGACTGATTCTGCTGTTCTTCCTGCTCGTTGCTCCATCGCTACTGTCGGCGCAGGGGAAAATGACTTCGCCGCGCACAGAGTTCGGGCACAACATCGGGGACGACTACTTTCTCGTCAACTACGCCCAGATGATCGACTACTGGCGGAAGCTCGTTCGCGAGTCAGACCGTATAAAGATGGTTCGCATCGGCACGACGGCAGAGGGGCGCCCGATGTGGATGGCAATCATCACCTCGCCTGAGAATCACAAGAAGCTGGCGCGGTACCAGCAGATCTCCCGCCGGCTGGCGCTGGCCGAGAATCTGACAGACGCGCAGGCGCACGCGCTGGCCGCGGAAGGGAAAGCTGTCGTCTGGATCGACGGCGGCTTGCACGCCACCGAAGTGTTAGGCGCGCAGCAGCTGATCGAGACGGCGTACGAGCTAGTGAGTCGGAGCGATCCAGAGACGCTTCGCTTCCTTCGCGACGACATCATTCTCTGCGTTCCGGCGAATCCGGATGGACAGGATCTCGTCTCCGATTGGTACATGCGGGAAGCGGATACGCTCAAACGGACGACGTCGAGACTGCCCCGACTTTACCACAAGTACGCCGGCCACGACAATAATCGCGATGCCTACATGGCGTCCCAGCCGGAAACGCAGGCGATGGACAGCATTCTCTTCCGCGCCTGGTACCCGCAGATCATGTACAACCACCACCAGACGGGTCCGCCCGGCACCGTGATCTTTGCGCCGCCCTTCCGGGATCCGTTCAACTACAACTTTGATCCACTCGTGCCGATGGAGCTCGATCTCGTCGGGGCCGCAATGCACTCGAGATTCGTTGCGGAGGGAAAGGCTGGCGCGACCATGCGAAGCGGCTCCGGCTACTCGACGTGGTGGAACGGCGGGTTGAGGACGACGGTTTATTTCCACAACATGATCGGTCTCCTCACGGAGGCGATCGGCAATCCAACGCCGATCCAGATCCCGCTGGTGCCGGAGAAGCTGCTGCCGAAAGGCGACCTCCCGATGCCGATTCAGCCACAGAACTGGCATTTCGCTCAGTCGATGGGCTACGAGCTAACAGCGAACCGTGCCGTGCTCGATATCGCGTCGCGTTACCGCGAGACGCTTTTGTACAACATTTACCAAATGGGGAGGAACTCGATCCAGCGCGGCAGCACGGACACGTGGACCGTCACGCCCAAGAGGGTGGCGGCATTGCAGGCGGCTCTGCCCGCGGATAGCACTCGCTCGCTACCCCTTGCCGCGGACGCCGCTCCAGCGGGCCGAGCGTTGGCCTCAAGCCCGGAGGAACTCGCGAAATACGCGAGCATCATGAAGAATCCGGCAGACCGGGACCCTCGGGGGTACATCATTCCGGCCGATCAGCCGGATTTCCTGACCGCGACAAAGTTCGTCAACGCCCTGATTAAGAACGGAATCGTGGTTCAGCGTGCCACTGTGGCGTTCCTCGTAGCAGGAAGGAGCTATCCCGCGAACTCGTTCGTCGTGCAGACGGCGCAGGCGTTCCGCCCGCACGTCCTCGACATGTTCGAGCCACAAGACCATCCCAACGACATTCCATATCCAGGCGGCCCGCCTACGCCTCCGTACGACAACGCCGGATGGACGCTCGCTTATCAGATGGGCGTGCAATTCGATCGGATCCTGGATTCGTTCAGTGGCCCCTTCACCCGAGTGGTCGGCTTCGCCAAGCCCCCTGCCTCGCGCGTTGCTCGCGCTGGCGCGGGTTACGCCTTCAGCCATTCCGTCAACGATGCGTTTGCAGCGGTCAATCGACTCCTCGCGCACGGTGAGGAGGTGTATACCTTCATCACCCCGCTCCCGATCAATGGCAGGAACTACGACGTGGGAACGTTCTTTGTGGCGGCGAAGCCGACCACGGTGGCGCTTCTCTCGCAGATCGCGGAGGAGAAGGGAATCGTCTTCGATCCGGTGGCGAGCGCGATCCCGCGCGAGTCATTGAAGAGACTACAGCCTGCGCGGATCGGGCTCTGGGATCAGTATGGAGGAGCGATCACCTCGGGGTGGGCCCGTTTCATCCTCGAGCAGTTCGAGTTTCCATACCAGGTGGTCTACCCGCCTACGCTCGATGCCGGGAATCTCATTTCCCGATTCGACGTTCTGATTTTTCCCGACGGTGCGAACTTTTTCCGTCCTGGCGCGCGAGGCGCTCCGCGAGTGAATCCGAGCGAAGTCCCAGCAGAGTATCGGGACCGCGTCGGCACCATGACCGCGACAAGAACGGTCCCCCAGGGTCTCGAATTCCTCAACGCGGGAGGGACTGTCCTCGCGATCGGGACGGCGACCGATCTCGGCTTTCAGCTCGGGCTCCCGATCTTGAACGCCCTTACCGATAGCTCCGGGCGGCCGTTGCCACGCAACCGCTTTTACATTCCCGGTTCGATCCTCCGTGTCAAGGTCGACACCACAGCCGCCATCGCGCAGGGTCTGCGCGCCACGACTGACTTCTATTTCGACAACGCGCCGGCCTTTACGCTTCTTCCCGGTTCTGAAGCGCGTGGCGTCAGGAAGATTGCCTGGATCGACGAGCTGGCGGCGCTGCGCAGCGGCTGGGCTTGGGGTCAAAAATACCTGAACGGGGTAACAGAGGTTCTTCAAGCGCGAGTGGGAAAGGGAATGTTGGTCTTGTACGGGCCCGATCCCTATTTCCGCTCGCAGCCACATGGTACGTTCAAGCTGCTCTTCAACGGACTTCTGTACCGCACGGAACTCGGGGAACAAGAATAAATGATGCGCAAACGAATCCTCTTGGTCGCTCTCGGCGTCTCCGGCTGCTCCTATTTCCAGAGCGCGCCGGAAACACCCTCGGGAGCCGTAGCTCCGGCAAAGTCTGCAGCGAAGTCGCCCGCGGTTCGGCTGGCTAGCGGCAGCGGAGTCCTGAAGGCCATGCACGATCTGTACGGGGGAAAGTACCTGCGGACAATGAGTTTTCTGCAGAACAACACCGCATACACCAGCACCGGACAGGAGCAGCACTCACAGTGGTACGAACACCTTGAAGTTCCCGGCAAGCTGCGCATCGCGTTCCTTCCCGCTACGCAGCGGAGCGGCCTCGTGCAGGTTGATGACAAGGTGGCTTCATTCGACAACGGCATTCGCGTGGATTTTCGGCCTTCGGTGAATCCGCTTCTGCTCCTC
>CATPBN010000289.1 GCA_955652635.1 uncultured Gemmatimonadaceae bacterium | reverse complement strand
GGATGGACATCACCTTCGTCACCACCACGAACAAGGATGACCAGGCGTTCGCGCTGCTGCGCGAGCTGGGCATGCCGTTCCGTGGCGATGACAAGCCAATCATCACGCAGCAGCAGTAAGTGTCAACCAATAGCCAAGAGAGATCGTAATGGCGCGTAAGGCCATGGTGGAGAAGAGCAAGAGGAAGCCGAAGTTCCCGGTGAGGCAGCATAATCGCTGC
The DNA here is from genome assembly GCA_955652635.1 of uncultured Gemmatimonadaceae bacterium. Classification (GTDB taxonomy): domain Bacteria; phylum Gemmatimonadota; class Gemmatimonadetes; order Gemmatimonadales; family Gemmatimonadaceae; genus UBA4720. Next base: position 6,471 of record CATPBN010000289.1, on the reverse strand, counting down.
GGCAGGTGCGGAAGATCGCGCGCTTTCCTGAGGAAGTTCGGACTCTGCAGAATCTGTTTCAGAGAGATGGCGCTGTCGGGCTACATCCCGGGCGTTCGCAAGGCGAGCTGGTAACCATTCACTTCTACGCGTCCCGGGAACGGGATACGGTAGGACTAAGGAAGATCATTTAATGAGTATGACCGATCCGATAGCCGATATGCTCACGCGCATTCGCAACGCCTGTGGGGCGAAGCACCGCCGCGTGGACATGCCGATCTCGAAGCTCAAGGTGGAGATCGCGAAGATCCTGAAGGAGAACAACTTCATTCAGGACTACAAGACGCTCGACAACGAAAACGGCAGGCAGACGCTTCGCGTGGTTCTGAAATACGCGCAGGGCGGCCAGCCCGTGATTCGCGAGATGCGCCGCGTCTCCACGCCTGGACTTCGCAAGTACGTCGCTGTCGCGGAGATTCCGCGCGTTCGCAACGGGCTCGGCATGGCGATTCTCAGCACATCGCAAGGTGTGATGTCGGATCGGCAGGCGCGGCAGGCCCGCACCGGCGGCGAGCTCCTCGCGCTGGTCTGGTAAGGAGATATAGAGAGATGTCACGAATTGGAAAGCATCCCGTACCGCTCCCCAAGGGCGTAACCGCGACTGTCGAAGGACAGAAGGTTCACGTGAAAGGCCCAAAGGGCGAGCTCGATCGCGTGCTGCACCCGGCGATGAAGGTGTCACTGAAGGACAATCAGATCTCCATCGAGCGTCCATCAGATGAGGACTTTCACAAGGCGCTCCACGGCTTGTCCCGCACTCTCGTCGCCAACATGGTGGAGGGCGTGACGAAGGGATTCAAGAAGGAGCTCGAGCTCATTGGCGTAGGCTACAAAGCCGAGCAGCGTCCATACGGATTGCAGCTGGCGGTGGGCTTCTCGCATCCGGTCAAGTACGAAGCGCCGAAGGGAATCAAGCTGAGTGCTCCGCAGCCCACCTCGATCATAATCGAGGGCGCGAACAAGGAAATCGTCGGTCAGGTTGCTGCGGAGCTTCGCGGCATCAGGCCTCCCGAGCCGTACAAGGGCAAGGGAATCAAGTACGTTGGAGAACAGATCCGCCGCAAAGCTGGAAAGGCGGGAAAGGTGGGAGCTAAGTAATGCCGAAGATGGCCAGACCAAAGTCGCGCGATCAGCTGCGTACGCGCCGTCACTTCAGACTCAGAAAGAAGGTGATTGGCAGCGCGGAACGTCCACGCCTGGTTGTATATCGTTCGATCAAGCACATCTATGCGCAGCTGGTAGATGACACGGCCCAGCGCACGATCATGACTGTCACAGATTCGGGACTCGAGGGAAAGCCGACTGAGAGATCAGTGGAAGTCGGGAAGCGGCTCGCTGCGAAGGCAAAAGATGCCGGCGTGAAGCGCGTCGTTTTTGACAGAGCGGGATACAAATATCACGGCCGCGTGAAAGGTGTGGCCGACGGAGCCCGCGAGGGCGGGTTGGAGTTCTAATAAATGGCAGAAAACGAAGCTACGCCGGCATCACAGTCTGATGCGCCGGAACAGGAAAGACCTGCGGCTCAGGAACGTCCACGCACTGGCGGTAGCGCGCGGAGCGGTGGAGGAGCTGGAGGGCGTGGCGGGCGCGGTGGCGGCGGGCGAGGTGGCCCGGGTGCTGGACGTGGTCGTGGCGCTCCGGGTGGGGGACAGGGTGGTGGTGGTGCTCGCGGCGAAGGCGGAGGACGCGGCGGTCAGAGTGGCGGTGGACGGCGTGAAGGCAAGGGCCGTGATCGCGAAGGCGGACGCGGAGATGGCGGAAGCGAGCTCGTCGAGAACGTGATCGCGATCAACCGTGTCGCAAAGGTCGTAAAGGGCGGACGCCGCTTTTCCTTCAACGCACTCGTCGCGGTGGGGGATGGACAGGGCCGCGTAGGTTTCGCGACCGGCAAGGCGAACGAAGTGTCCGAAGCGGTCCGCAAGGCCGTTGACGGCGCGCGCCGTAACATGGTGAGCATTCCGATGACGGGCGGTACCATTCCGCACGAAGTCGTCGGCTCGCATGGAGCGGGGAAAGTGTTGATGAAGCCTGCTGCTCCAGGAGCCGGAGTGATCGCCGGCGGAGCCGTGCGCGCCATTATGGAATGCGCGGGAATCGCCGACATTCTGACGAAGAGCCTGGGCTCGACCAACCCGCACAACATGGTGCTCGCGGCCTTGGACGGCCTGCAGCAACTGACAACGGTGGAACAGATCGCTCGCGAGCGAGGGATGGAGGTCTCGAGCATTGGTTACCGCTCGCGCGCCAAGTCGAAGGAGGCCGTAGCACATGCCTAGAACACACGTGTGGTGGAACACTCGCGGTCCCAAGACGACTGCGAAGGAGACCATCACTGAAGGAAAGGTTCGCATCAAGCAGGTGAGAAGCGGAATCGGCCACTCGTGGCGGATGAATCGCACGCTCGAGGCTCTTGGCCTCCGGCATCACCAGGCTGAAGTGATCAAGCAGGATTCTCCCGCGCTGCGCGGACAGATCAAACACGTGCGTCACCTCGTTGAAGTGACGCCGGTCGAGGAATAACGAGTGGCAGACAAACCAACACGCCGGGAACGCCTCGGGGCGCCAGATCACCCTGAGAAGATCGGCCTCCACAATCTGGCTCCGTCTCCTGGATCGCACCGAAATCGCAAGAGACTCGGACGCGGCCCAGGCTCTGGTACTGGCAAGACGTCGGGCAAGGGACACAAAGGAATCAAGGCCCGCAGCGGACACCACGGACCAGGTGGCGGCAAGCCGCATTTCGAGGGCGGACAGATGCCGCTGACTCGCCGCATCCCCAAGCGTGGGTTTACGAATATCTTTCGTATCGAGCATCAGGTCGTCAGTCTCGACGATCTCGCTCGCCTACCGAAGGGTGCGGAAGTGACGGAAGAGGCTTTGGCCGAAGCGGGACTGATCCGAAAGGGTAAAGGCCCCGCGAAGCTTCTCGCGAACGGAGACGCTGCAAAGGGCGTCACCGTGCGCGGGATCAAGATGAGCGCTGGTGCCAAACAGAAAATCGAAGCGGCCGGAGGCCGGGTAGAGAACTAATGGCCCAATCAGCCCCCGCGGCGGCAGTAAGCAACATCTACAACACGCCGGAGTTGCGGGACAAGATCATGTTCACGTTCCTGTGCCTGGTGATCTACAGGGTGGGAGCGCACATCACGGCGCCGGGTGTGGACGTGGTGGCGCTCACGGATTTCTTCGCCAACAAAGGCAAGGGCGGTCTGCTGGGGCTCTACGACCTGTTCGTCGGCGGCGGACTCTCGCACGCGACGGTCTTCGCCCTGGGCATCATGCCCTACATCTCCGCCAGCATCTTCATGCAGATCGCCGGTGTCGTCATACCGACCGTCGAGAAGATGCAGAAGGACGAGGAAGGCAGAAAGCGCGTAACGCAATGGACTCGCTACATCACGGTCGTGCTCGCCGTGGTGCAGGGTTGGGGATTCGCGCTCTTTACCGCGTCGCTGCAGAACGCCGTGGTCAATCCCGGATTCGGATTCAAGCTGCAGATGGTTCTCGTCCTCACCACCGGCGCGATATTCGTCATGTGGCTCGGCGAGCAGATCACCGAAAGGGGTTTGGGCAACGGAGCTTCGCTGATCATTTTCTTTTCGATCGTCGAGCGCTTCTGGCCAGGCATCTTCGGAACGTTCAGCTTCATCAAGACGCAGGCTGTCGGCCCTTTCTCGCTGGTCGTTCTCGGAATAGTGATGGTAGCGGTGGTCGCCGGGACGATCGCGATCACGATGGCTGCACGGCGCGTGATGATCCAGATTCCTCAGCGCACTATGGCACGAGGCCGGCAAAGGGAAGCGGCAAAGAACTTCATTCCGCTCCGCGTCAACGCCGCCGGCGTAATGCCGATCATCTTTGCTTCTTCCGTGATCGTCGTGCCCGGCGCAATCGCCCAGTTCAGCGGCAATGAGAACGCGCGGATAATCTCCGAGTATTTCCAGCCGGGCACCTGGCTATACTACTTGCTGCAGACGATCCTGATCGTGTTCTTCACGTACTTCTACACGTCGATCATCTTCAACCCGGTGGACATCTCCGAGAACCTGAAGAAACAGGGCGGGTTCATTCCGGGTGTGAAGCCCGGTGCCAAGACCGCCGAGTACATCGATCACGTGGTGTCGCGCATCACTCTCCCCGGAGCGTTGTTCCTCACGTTCATTGCGCTTCTCCCGGTTTTCATCGCTGACCTGATCAACGTGCCATTCCGCTTCGGCGGAACGTCCCTTCTCATCGTGGTTGGTGTCGCGCTGGATACGATGACTCAGATCAACCAGCACCTGCTCCTGCGCAAGTACGACGGCTTCATGAAGAAAGGGCGTGTGCGCTTCCGCGGTCGACAGGCCGGCGGCGCTTACTAAGCCCGCCAGGGCTTCATGATCATCGTGCTGCTGGGTCCCCCCGGGGCCGGCAAGGGAACGCAGGCCGACAAGCTCGCGCAGCGACTGGGAATGCCGAAGATTGCGACCGGTGATGTGCTGCGCGCGGCAGTCCGCGATGGCACCAAGCGGGGCCGCGAGGCGAAGTCCTATATGGACCGAGGCGACTTGGTGCCTGACTCCGTGATCCTCGGCATCCTGCAGGACGTTATGACATCTCCCGCGACGAAGAAGGGCGCGATCCTCGACGGAGCCGTCCGCACCGTTCCCCAGGCGGAAGGCCTCGGCGTCACGCTTGCCGAGATCGGCAAGAAAGTCGACAAGGTGCTGCTGTTCGAGGTCGACGATGACGAGCTCGTCAAGCGGCTGAGCACGCGCACGGTCTGCGAGGGTTGTCAGACTCCCTACATGGGACGCGAACCTGGTACCGTCTGCGAGAAATGCGGTGGCAGACTGGTGCGCCGGAAGGACGACGAGCCCGAAGCGATCCGCAATCGTCTCGAGGTCTATCGGACCCAGACGGAGCCGGTCATAGATTGGTATGGCAAGAACAAGATGAAAGTTCTCAGAATCGACGCGGATGGTCCGGTAGATGAAGTGACTGCCCGCGCGCTCGGAGCGCTCGGGAAATGATTCAGGTCAAGTCACAGCGCGAGATCGAGATCATGGCGAGGGGCGGCGAGATACTGGCGGCGACTGTTCGCCTGCTGGAGAAGAGCGTGCGTCCCGGGATGACGACGATGGAGCTGGACAAGATCGCCGACGATTTCATCCGTAGCCATCCTGGCGCGACACCCGCGTTCAAGGGCCTTTACAACTTTCCCGCGAGCATCTGCACGTCGATCAATCAGGAAATCGTTCACGGCATTCCGTCGAAGAAACGCGTGGTCGAAGAGGGTGACATCATATCGATCGACATCGGCGTGAAGCTCGAGGGCTACTACACGGACTCGGCGACGACGGTCGCCGTCGGAAAGGTCGACGCGGAGTCGAAGAAGCTGCTCGAGGTCACCAGAAACGCGCTCGCCGCGGGAATCGAGGCCGCTACGCCCGACAACTTTCTCGGCGACATCGGAGCGGCTGTGCAAGGCGTCGTGGAAGCTGCCGGATTCAGCGTCGTGCGCGATCTCGTTGGACACGGTATCGGCATCGGCTTCCACGAAGATCCGCAGGTACCAAACTACGGGAAGCCGAAGCACGGGAAGCGACTCCAGCCCGGATTCACCATCGCTATTGAGCCGATGGTGAACGTGGGAAAACCGGGAACGCGCACCATGCCCGATCGCTGGACGGTCGTAAGCGTGGACGGCACCCGATCCGCCCATTTCGAGCACACGATCGCGATTACAGCGAATGGGCCGCGGGTGCTGACCGCGCTACCAGCGTAGCTCCGCACCACTCAGCTCGAAAAGGCGCGCTCCACCGCGGAAGCGGCTCGCTCCGCCAACTCGCCCGCCTTTTTCACAAGCTGCTCCGCCTCGCGCGCCAGGCCGCCGCCTTTGGATCTGTCGTCCAGAGCCTGCACGTTCACTCGCACGTTGTACGCGGCTCCCCTGCAAGCAGCCTGTGCCAGAAGCGCCGCGACGCCCGCATCCGAAACGGCGTTCACATTTCCTTTCTCCGCCACTAACACGGCGAGCTGTGCGACTTCAATGGACGCGCGAGCGGTTTCCAGCGGGACCTCTGCTGCTCTTAGGAGAGCGGTGGTCACGGCATCTCCACGACGAGCCGCAGCATCGGCCGGCTCCTTGGGGAGCTTGTACGCCTCCGAGACCCGCGAGTACGCCTCTGCGTCGCGCTTGACCAACGCTGCGAGAGTGTTGCCGAGTGTGACCGCCTTGAGCGAGGCGTTTCTCATCTCCGCGTCGACAGCGGCGTATTTCTTTTTGCCGATCGTGAGTCCCGCTACCATTTGCGCGAGTGCTGCCGCCAGCGCGCCGGCATGTGCCGCGACACTTCCTCCGCCGGGAACCGGATTGGACGACGCGACGGACGCGACGAACGCGCTCACGCTCTCTCCGCCGCTCGTGACTTCGCGGACCTGCCGCTCGAG
>CATPBN010000288.1 GCA_955652635.1 uncultured Gemmatimonadaceae bacterium | reverse complement strand
GCCTGATACCCGACTCCGCCGAGCACGTGGCGCGGCACGATCATTACGCCGAGCCCGATTTTCCCAGCATCCGCGACAAATTCCCGCCGCGTGACTTTCTTCCCGATCATCGAAGGCGCTCCCCCAGATGTGATCTACTCAGAGGCGTGGCGGAAATCAGTATCTCAGCGCGCGCAGGTAGTTGTAGCTGTTGCGGATCGTGGCGATTGGATCGGCGGGTTGATCGTGCTCGACGAAGTAATGCTTGAAGCCGGCCTTGTCGCTCTGCGCGAGGATGGTGCGGAAGTCGATCTTTCCCTGACCTACATCCACCATCTTGTTGTCGGGAGGGCCGGCCGAATCCTTGATATGTGCCAGGGCGAACCGATGCGGGAAGCGCTTGAAATAATCGAGTGGATCTCCACCGCCAAAGACAACCCAGTAGATGTCCATTTCGAAGTCGACGAAGGCGGGATCCGTCTCGCTGAGCAGAATGTCGAGCGGCCTTACGCCATCGATCGGTGTCAGCTCGAAGTTGTGGTTGTGGTAAGCGAAGCGAAGACCCGACGATTTTGCCTGCTTGCCGAGCTGATTGAACTGCGCCGCTATCCCCTTCCAGTCGGCCACAGTCCGCCTCTTTTCTTCCGGGATAAACGGAAGCGTCACCCATTTGTGCCCGATTGCCTTTGAGTCATCCAACACTTTCTGCCAGTTCTGGAAGGAGTCGTAGGGCAGATGGGTCGAAGGGGATGTGAGGTGGTTTCGCTTGAGGAGATCTCGAACCTCGCGCGGTGTGCGTCCGAAGTAGCCGGCGAATTCGACTTCCTTGTACCCGATCTCTGCGACGCGGGCGAGAGTACCGGGCATGTCGGCTTTCATCAAGTCTCGAACGGTGTACAGCTGCAGCCCGACGCGCTCGATCTTGCGGCGGGGGGCGACGATTGCGGCAGCGGCGGTGTCGCGGCTCACGACTCCGAGGGCAGCTACTCCCAGAGTCGCGAGAAAGTTGCGGCGTGTCTGTGTGGTCACAGTGCGTGGGTGAGGGTGCCGCTAGTATGGAGTGCGGGCGCGCTCTTCGCAACAAAGCCCGGCGGTGCTCGCCGGCCCTGAGGAATTCCCCGTAACCCACGCGCTATCTCCCCGTCACCTCCAGTCGGGTGTAGAGATAGCGGCCGTTGTATCCAAACGGCGAAGCGGGCGGCCAGGGAAAAATGTCGAAGCCGTTCCCTTCGTTCATCCTGTCGGGATAGGTGTCGAAGAGATTGCGGCCGCCGACGGAGAGCTTGAATCCTGGCGTGGGGGTGAAGCCAAGCTCCGCATCGACCAGACTCTTCGCCTTGTAGTCCTGCACGTCGGTGGCGCTGTAGCTGTAAAGCGCAGACGTGTACTTGCCGTAATAGGAGTAACGCACCATTCCGTTCCACGCTCCTCTCTTGTACAGACCCGTCACGTTGCTCCGCCACGCTGGACGTTCCTTCGTAATCGCATTCAAGCCGCCCTCATCGTATCTGTTGACCAGTGTCGCGCCAGTGCCCTGGAGCTCCGGTGGGAGCGGAATGTTGTCCTCATTCGGAATCGTGGTACGGGTCAGGTTGAAGACCGCGTTGAGGCCGGCGGTGCCGCCGAGAGCGTCGGCTGAATAGTCAGCCGTCACATCAAGCCCGCGAGTCCGCGTGTTGATGGCGTTCGTGAAGTATTGCGCGGTGGTGGCAGGCGATCCAATGTTGCGGAGGATAGCCGAGACGCTGTCGGTGCCGGTGCCGAGAAACGCGGTGATCGTGATGCGGTCGTCGATAGCGATGTAGTAGAAATCACTGGTAAACGTGAGGTTCGTCACAGGAGTCGCCGCAAATCCAGCGCTGAAATTCCTCGACGACTCCGCCTTGAGCGGACGTGCGCCGAGCGCTCTGGATTCGCGTGAGTTCACCGGGAAGATCCCGATCTCGAACGGGACGGGCTTGCCCGTGGTGGGGTCTGCCTGGAAGTTCGTCACGACGCTCGAGTAAAAACTCTGGTTGAGCGACGGAGCGCGGAATCCAGTGCTGACCGCCGATCGCAGAGTCAGGGACTGTGCTGGCTGAAACCGCATCGCAAGCTTGCCAGTCAGCTTATTGCCGAAGTCGCTGTAGTGCTCGAACCGCGCGGCTACATCAGCGAGGAGACGCGGCGCCAGATCGCCCTCGAGATCGACGTAAGCCCCAACGTTGTTCCTGTGCGAATCGGATGCGTCCGCCGGCCGGAAGCCTGGAAAGACCTGTGAGCCAGATGGTGCGATGCTGCTGTCCTGCCCCTTATGGAATCCGTTCATGTAAGACGCCGGCTCCCCCGCGGTAATCTGGTAGCGCTCGTTTCTGAACGCCGCGCCGAGAGCGACGTTTACGGGTGAGGCGAGTCCCATCGCGTACTCGTGGCTCGCATCCAGGCTGAGAATCGCTTCGGTATACTGCAGCTCGCCGGCGAAGAAATCCTTCTTGTTGGGGATTCCCGGATCGTCGGCTGTGCCGAGCACTCCGTCGGGGCCCGGCGCGCATGCCGTAACCAGACACGGGCCGAGGGAAGTGTTGAGCGTGTTCTGAAGATTGTACTTGAAGCCGTTGTGGCCGACCGTTCCGCCCAGATCATACGACCACCCCGACAACAATCCACGAACCCCGCCGGCGCCCGAGAAATCCAGCACGTCGGGTGCGAACTTTGGAAGGAAGCCGTTCGGGTAGATCTGTGGCCAGTTGCGCGGGCCGGACGGCGTCCTGAAGTAGCCATTCCCTGCGCCGCGGCGAAAGCTGTACCCGCCAAACGCGTACAATCCAGCCGCAGCGTTGGCTGCATCGAACGGGAAGTTTGCGCTGGCAAAAGTCATTAGATCCTTCGAGGAGCCATCTCCCCAGTGATGATCGGGCTCTGGAATCGTGTTGTTCTTCTCCGTGAGGTTGCCGTTGACAACCGCGTCGGCATCTCCGGTGACGAACATGTCCGTCGGATCAGGACCGGCCCGATTCGTGGGCTGGCGGTCCCGGTACTCCGCGAAAAGGCTGAGTGAGCCGCGTCCCAGCGGGACGCCCCAGCCGCCGTTGACATCCACTGTACGGCCGTCGCGCGGATAGGCTGGGCGTTTTCCACTCGCATCGGGTAGCGCCGCAGGATTCGGCTCGCTGGTCATGTATTGACCTAGATCGGCAGTCAGGAATGGCGCAAACGCTCCCTCCTTCATCACGACGTTGACGACGCCCGCAATCGCATCGGATCCGTATTGGGCCGCGGCGCCGTCCCGAAGAATCTCGAGCCGCTCGATTCCGCCAGATGGAATCGAGTTCATGTCGACACCGCTCGAACCTGCCCCCTCTCCGGCACCGTAATAATGGACCAGCGCGGTGTGATGTCTGCGCTTGCCGTTGAGGAGCACGAGAGTGTGGTCGGGGCTGAGGCCGCGCATCGTGAATGGGCGGACGATCTCCGTGGCGTCCGAAACGCTCTGCCGCGGAAAGTTCACCGAAGGCGCGAGCTGCGCGAGAATCTGCGAAGTCTCAGTCGTCCCCTGCGATTTGATCTGTTCCGGAGTAAAGACGTCCACAGGTACCGCGAGCTCCTCTGCGGCCGTGTGTCTAGCCCGCGAACCGATCACGACTTCGGCTAGCGATACTGCCGCGTGCTTGACGAGAAAGTTCTGCTCGACCTCCTGACCGCCCGTGACCGTTACGTCAGCATTCGGAGTTACGTAGCCGAGCCTGCGGACGCGAAGGGCGTAGGTGCCGGGCGGAACGCCGGAAATGATGTAGTCGCCGTTGTCTCTGCTCGTCGCGCGAAACCCGCCCGGATCGGCGACGATCAACGCTTGCGCGATCGGCGCTCCCGTCGAATCTGCAACTCGACCGCGGATGGTTCCGTTTTGCGCTGAGCCGAGTGTTGGGGTGAAGACGATAGTGAGAAGGGCGAGCACGAATAGGCTCGACAACCTGGAGCGTCGCATTGACACCTCGTGGCAGGTGAGGGAGGTCGCTGATTGGCAAGACCTTACGGCTTTCCCGAGCGCTATGCAAGTTATGAAAGACCAGCGATGGGGGACTCTGTGAGAAGATTGCCGTTTGTTGCTGGAAGCCTTTTCACGGTTCTGGCAGCGGCTTGCGCTCTGCAGCAAAAACCGCCGGCAGCAAGTGGAAAGGCCGTGGTAGAAGCGTACGTGCACGCGTGGAACAAGCACGACTTCGCGGCGCTCGATACCATTCTGGCGTCGGACGCGATCCACGAAGACCTCGCTCAGAACGTTCACGCAAAGGGGATCGCTGCCATCAGGGATTTCATGCGGCAGGATATTGCGAGCGAGCCGGATTTGAATTGGCGAATCACGAACACGCTCGAAGATGGCCGTTTCGTCGCGTTCGAGTGGGCGTGGAGCAGTACCTACACCGGTCCTGATCCGGCGGGGAAAACGGTCACCAAGAAGAGAATTTCAGGTAGAGGCGGTTCCATCGTCGAAATCGAAAGTGGGAGAATCAAGCGGTTTACGGACTATTACGATGCGGGGAGCTACTTCCGCTAGTACAGTCCGCTCTTCTCGCGGTGACGGCTGTTTTCGGGCCAGGGCAGTATGGTGATGCTGAAGCGCGGCGCACGCTTGAATCCCGGAGCAGCAGTGACCGGGAAACCGTAATCGAGACGAACAGTCGCGGCCCCTGGACGCCTCGGCACAAGGGCTAGACCCAGCCCCGCCGCGCCAACCATGAAGTCTTCGGAAGTGTTCGCGGTGGAAGCCGGATCCCATCGTCTCGAGGCCGCGCCGAATATCGACGCGTCGAGCTCCTGTGATCCGAACGACTTGAGGTGTCTCGTCCTCTCGATGGACACCGAGAGTGCGGACTCGGCGAGGCGCGCTTTCTTTGGTACGAAGGCGAGTGCGCGGTCGTAGATACCGAGCGCTCGCACATCTGGATCAGGATTTTTCAACTGCTCTCCTGCAATTGAGAGCCGCCACACTCCGTTCGCGGCGGCGTGCTCGAGCGATACTGCTGCCCGAGTGCCGCTTGACTGCCACTCGGCGGCACGGGTGTAGCCCCATGC
>CATPBN010000287.1 GCA_955652635.1 uncultured Gemmatimonadaceae bacterium | reverse complement strand
TGGCGGTTTCAGTTCGTGTCGTCCAGTCGCTTCTGCCCGGGCGATACACCGTCACATGGCGAACGGCGGCGTCCGACGGTCACCCTTCGCACGGCGCTTTCAGCTTCGTCGTTCTGGAAGTAGCGGGTCTGCCGGCAACCGGACCTGCATCGCGGACGACGGATACCATTGGCACCCGCAATGTCGCCCCAGCCTCACCGATGAACGACGCGAACGCCGAAGATGCTGATGCGGCTTCCTCTGTCGGCAATTCCCTCGCGCGCACCTTCTCGTTTGTCGGCCTCCTCATTCTCATCGGTACAACCATATTCCGCGCGCTGGTGCTTCCCCGAGCGAGTGGAATCACCGTCGAGATGCGCCAACAGATGGAACGACGCGCAGCTTTGCTTGGACTCTCCGCCAGCCTGGTAGTCATCCTCGGCGCATTTGCGAAACTGTTTTTGGAGTCGGCGATGATGAGTGCGATGGCCGGCATGCAGACGATGAGCATGACGGACATGGCCATGCGCACGGAGTGGGGAGTTGCTCTGCGGCTCGAGCTAGGAGCTGCTTTGGTGTCGCTTGTGTCGTTTGGTCTCGCGATGAGGCGGGTGCGTGGCGCGTGGCTGACTGCCACTGTCTCTGCGATCTTGCTTGCGGCGACGCCGGCTCTCGCCGGCCACGCGGCAGCCAGTCCGAAATTCACGTCGCTGATGATTGCCACTGATTTCCTCCACGTCCTTGGCGGGGCGAGCTGGCTGGGAAGTCTGATGGCAGTCATGGTGGTTGGGGTTCCGCTTTCTTTGACCCGAGGCGGTGTTGAGCGCTGGTCGTCCGTCGCATCGCTGGTGAATTCCTTCTCGCCGGTGGCGATGGTCTCAGTTTCGGTAGTCGTTGTCAGCGGGCTGATCGCATCGTGGGTGCACCTGGAGCATCTCCCCGCTCTCTGGCAAACCGCCTATGGACAGGTGTTGCTCCTGAAACTGGCCTTGGCCGTGATCACGCTCACGATCGGAGCATACAACTTCCGCCGAGTACAGCCGCGGCTCGTGAACGAACCCGGCGTGGCCCGGCTTAAGCGCTCAGCAATACTCGAGCTGGGCTTTGGATTCATGATTCTCCTCGTGACGGGGTTTCTGACTGGCATATCGCCGTGAGCTGGTCTCTGTAGATTTGACAGCCGTGATGCGCCGACTGCTCGCCCTCAGTCTGACCGTCGTTCTCCTCGCGCCGTGGATCGCGGCGCTGAGCGGCGCAGCTTTGCCCGTCGTGCCCTGCCCGATGCATCGCTCAGCCGGAGTGACAAGTCACCACCATATGGACGCGATGGCCGGCGCGCATCACAAGAGTGCTGAGCACCAGAGTGGTTCACATCATGGAACTTCGGCGCGTGGCTGCAACTGCGCGGGCGAGTGTGGACGTTCTGGCGCAGCGTTCAGTCTCGCTGTAACAGAGCGCGTTAGCCTTGGCAGGGGTGCAGTATCGGGCGCGTCATTCGGCAACGACCGATCCGAGTTCTCACCTGCTACGCGTCTTCTCCCGCTTGCGACTGGCCCTCCCCGATATCTCCGAACCTGATTCAACGCCCAGTGCGCGCTCGGCCCCCACCAAGCGCGCGTCCCACAATCGGAGACGCATCCATGTCAAGGCCGAACCTGTTTGGTTCGGGGTATCACGGCGCACAATCGCGCCGGCTGATCCTCATTGCTGCACTTTTCCTCACCCAGGTGAGCGGGATGAGCGCCCAAGAGCACGAGGACGATCACGACCATGATCACCTCCATTTCTCTCATCCACTGGTCACGGAGTCGCCTAGCCCTGACACGAAGCTCAGGCTGGACTACATCGGACTTCGCACTAGTGATCCGATTGGAGTTCGCGAGAATACGTTTCGCCTCGAGGGCGAATACTCGTTCAACCACAGTGTCAGCCTCGCGGTGGTGACGCCATTCATCTCCAGGACTGCACCGGCGACAGAACGAGCAAGCGGCCTGGGCAACATCGAGCTTTCACTCAAGGCCGCGAGTCTGGCATTCGGTGAGCACGGATTGCTCCTGGGAGGCGGATTGTCGGCAGCATTGCCAACCGGGAGCGACGCCAAGGGAATAGGAAGCGCGCACATCGTTGAGCTCGAGCCGTTTGTCGATGCCGGCTACAAACGGGATGCATTCGAGCTGGTGGGGTTCGCCATCCTGTCCTCGACCTTCCACCGTCTGGCGGGCGAGGCAACCGAACGTAGCCTGACATTCAACTTCTCGACTCTTTACAAAATCCAGTCGCGATTCGAAGGAATGATCGAGGTGACGACGGCGCGTGCTCTTGCTGGACCGGAGTCCGGACTACAACGGACCTTCATTGCGCCAGGATGCAAAGTGTATCCGTTCACGAACAGAAATCTCATGTTCGGAGCCAGCGTAGAGCTGGGCACGGGAGTCGTTCGGGACACCCATGCGTTGCTTCTCTCGGCGTTCTATCATTTTTAGGTCGGGATGAACGGTCAGGGCCACTCAGGCACGGCCATTGACATAACAACATTTCTTGATACAATGAACTCATGACCGCCGCAACCCATTCTCAAACCGAGCGCGCGATCGAGCTGTTTCACGCCCTCTCCGACGAGACCAGACTCGAGATCATCGAGCTGCTCCGCAAGGGAGAGCGCTGCGTTTGCGAGCTGACCGATACGCTCGACGCTGCTCAGTCGCGTCTGTCGTTCCATCTCCGCGTTCTCAAGGATGCGGGAATCGTCCGTGACCGGAAGGACGGGCGCTGGGTCCACTACGAGCTCGACCCGGAGGTATTCGAAGAGGTGGAGGCCCTGATCTCCGCCATGAAGCCACTCGCGGTCAGTCGCTCGGAGGCGTGCTGTGCCTGATTTTGGAAGCTTCTTGCTGAGCAAATCAGGCAGAGCGTCGTGCGAAGCTCTTTTAGCCCGACGCATCAATAAATATTGTTCGGAGACCATATGACCGCACCTGATTTGACTCTCAAATCCAATGTGAAGGAGAAGTACGGCCAAGTCGCACTGCGGGTCAGCGAAGGGGCGACCGCGGCATCGTGCTGCGGCTCCAGCGCCTGCTGTGGAGCCACCACTGAAGCGTGGGATCCGATTACTTCCAATCTCTACGACGAGAAACAGAAGGCAGGAATCCCGGCCGAAGCGTTGCTCGCCTCGCTCGGGTGTGGGAATCCCACCGCCCTCGCCACACTGAACGAGGGCGAGACTGTTCTCGACCTCGGTTCTGGCGGCGGCATCGATGTTCTGCTCTCGGCCAAGCGTGTCGGTCCGACCGGAAAGGCGTACGGACTCGATATGACCGATGAGATGCTCGCGCTCGCCAATGAGAACAAGCGCCGAGCAGGCGCGGAGAACGTGGAGTTCCTGAAAGGTGAGATCGAGCAGGTCCCGCTGCCAGATGCGTCGGTTGATGTCATCATCTCCAACTGTGTGATCAACCTCTCCGGCGACAAGCGCAAGGTGCTCAAAGAAGCGTTTCGCGTGCTGAAGCCGGGCGGGAGATTCGCAGTGTCGGATGTCGTTGTGCGGGGTGAAGTTCCTGCCGCGATAAAGAAGAACATGGAGCTGTGGATCGGCTGCGTGGCGGGAGCGCTCGAGGAGCGTGAGTTTCTGGACCTGCTGCACGAAGTCGGATTCAAGAAAGCGTCGATTGAGCCAACCAGAGAGTACAAGGCCGAGGACGCAGCGGCTTTTTTGAGTGGAAGCGGTCTCAACGCAAACGAGCTCGCCTCCGAGATCGATGGAAAGTTCATGGGCGCGTTCGTGCGCGCGACGAAGCCGGTCGCACAATGCTGTGGTCCCGATTCGTGCGGCCCTGACTGTGATGACTGCCTCTGATGCACTACGCGCTGATCTCCGACATCCACGCCAATCTTCCCGCATTGCGCGCTGTCCTGGCCGACATTGATGCGCGCAGCGACGTAGATGCCATCTATCATCTGGGCGATCTCACCGGCTACGCCCCGTGGCCGAATGAAGTAGTAGACCTGCTCCGCGACCGTGCAATTCCAGGTATCTCCGGAAACTACGATTCAACTGTGGCCACTGATTACAAGCACTGCGGCTGCAGGGCTGAAACTCCGCGCGATGAAGAGTTGTCACACCTGTCGTTCGAGTGGACACGTTCGCACGTGACGCCGGAGACGAAGGAGTATCTGGGAAGCCTTCCGTTCCGGGTGGATATCCGACCGCTCGGCGGGCACGTGTCGGGTCCCACTATTACTCTCGTACACGGGAATCAAACCTTGAACACCGTTTACGTCAGCGAAGATCGCTCAGATTCGTTCCTCGAGAGAATGGCGAGCGACATCGGCGCGCGTGCAGGAGATGTCGTTTGCTTCGGACACACCCATAAGCCGTGGGGACGCACATTGGGCGGCGTTCAGTTCATCAACTCCGGGAGTGTCGGTCGCCCGAAGGACGGAGATTGGCGCGCGTGTTACGTTCTACTGACGACCGATCAGTCCGGCGCCAGCGCGGAGTTTGTGCGGGTACCCTACGACGTCGACCAAGCTGCTAACGCCATTCGTGAGAGTGATCTGCCGAATGAGTTCGCCGAGGTTTTGAAATCAGGTGGAGCGAGTCCCGCGATGGCGCACCGGTAGAGCCTGCGCCGTCAATCTTCGGCTATCGAGAGTGAGACAGGGGTAGCTGGCACTGGCGCGCTCCGTACGAGACGCCACGGAAAGAAGTACACGGCGTAGACCACCGTGTACACCGCGAAATTCTCCAGCCGTGCGAAGTGGGCGAAGAAGAAAAAGAAGATCAGCAGATGCATCCGAATGACGTTCCTGTATGGCTCGCTAAACAGGTCGCCGAACTTGTGGCTGTCTCCGAGCGAACTGATCGACATGTCCCTGCTCAGTGAGAGCGGTTTCCGGAGGAACGCGGCTCGGTGCGTGAGGAAAGCCGACGGCAGAAACAACCAGTATCGCCGCACGATCTCGACGTTAGTGGACATCCGTGCGTCCGTTGCTCGTCCGCCATCGCCTGGATCAATTGGGAAAAACGAGATCAGGATCTGGGAATGACCATAGTGGAACCCCACGAAGTGAATTGTGAAGAACGCCAGGAAAAACGCCACGCCGACCGCCAGCAATAGCCAGAACACGATCAGCGTGCGGGGGTTCGAATCCACGAGTGCGCGGTCCCGCCAGGATGCCAGCACCAGAGCCGCCGCTGGCTGACAAATCATCCACACGATTATCGAGTAGCCAACCACCAGACTCGACAGCCACAAGCTCCACACGAGATCGCCCGTGTTCCAACCCGCCCATCGCGCAACTGCGAGGCCGACGGCGAACGCAAGTGCATCCGGCCATGACGAGAGCCAATTGTCGAGCGTGTTGTCTGTTGACATCTCGAGTGGGGAAGGAAGGCGATTGGGCTTCCGGCGGACGCCGGTCTTACTCTCGACGCCCGTGCTTTCCCCTCGTAACGCGCTTTGCTACTGGAGTGGCTTTATCGCCCGTTTACGGCGCTGTTCTGCCTCTGCATTCGCTTCGCGACCGTCTCCGCCTGGGCGAAAACGCGCAGGAAATTCTCCCCCGCCAGCTTGCGCAGGTCGCTATCGGGCCAGCCGCGCCTCGCCAGCTCGGCGAAGAGCGCCGGATAAGTCGAGACATCTTCGAGACCCTGGACCACTTCGGTGATGCCGTCAAAGTCCCCGCCGATTCCGACGTGATCGACACCGGCGACTCTACGCACGTACTCGATCTGATCAGCTACCTGCGACAGCGTAGCGCGAGGCTCCGGGTGCGTCTTACGCCACTCGTTCACCGCGCGCGTAATTGCAGCCGTGTCGCTTCCGTATCTCTGCTGGAGGTCACGCATCGCCGGACGCGTAGACTGGTCGTAAAGGTAGATGGCGGGCGAGACGAATCCGGTGACGAATGGCACCATCACGATTCCGCCGTTCTTCGTAACCCGTCGAAGAATCGAGTCGGGAACGTTGCGTGGCACGTCTACCAGTGCGCGCGCGCCGGAATGTGAGAAGATCACCGGTGCCTGGCTTACGTTGAGCGCGGCACTCATCGTAGCCGGCGACACGTGCGACAGATCGACGAGCATGCCGAGCCTGTTCATCTCGCGCACGACGCTGTCCCCGAAGGGAGTGAGGCCGTTGTGCCTGGCAGAGTCGAGCGCGGCATCGGCCCAATCGAGCGTCACGTTGTGTGTGAGCGTCATGTACCTGACGCCAAGGTCGTAATAAGCGCGGAGGGCGCCGAGCGAATGCTCTATAGCGTGTCCGCCCTCGATGCCGAGAAGAGAGGCGAGCTTGCCCTGCTTGAACTCGCGTCGAATGTCGGCGGGACTCAGTGCAAGCGCGAGTCGATCGGGATACTTCTCGATCATTCGGCGCGCGATGTCTATCTGCTCGAGCTGCACTCTGGCGTAGCCGGAGTCACGGTATTCGCCTGGAGTGTACACCGACCAGAACTGCGCCCCGATCATTCCTTTTCTGAGCCGGTCGAGATCGGTCTGGCCAGGAGTGTGTGTGCGGAGATCGTAGGCGTCGACGTTGCCGCGCGCGATGGTGTCTTCGCGGATCCGCCACGGCAGATCGTTGTGGCCGTCGATGAGCGGAGTCGCTTTGAGGATCCGCTTGGCGCGGGCGAGGTATCGGTCTTCGGGACCTGCGACTGTTTGCGCATGAAGGGGGTTTGGCGCACAGGCGGCAATAACAAGGAGCGCACTCGAAATCAGCGAAGCAGCGCGCCGACTGTAAACAGATTGTGAACTCATGGCGAAAGCGTCGGTCCAGGGGGTGTGTCGAGGAGCTCCACCGCGTCCCCACTATCCTCCTCTCTGACCACGAGCCGGATCGGATGAAGCCACTGGAGCCAGGGCATCATTCCATTAGCGTCGTCGCGAATAAGGCCCGAGTCGATACCGTTGGCGTCCAGAACCGCTTGCGCCACATGTGCTTCGATCTCGTTGGCAAACGTTCGTATGACCGTGTTGAGCTCCGGCTGATCTTTCTCCATCTTCTCTCCATCGGGCGTGCAGATACGGACGGGCCTTCCGAAATCTGTATCAGTGACTCGTCAACTGCATCTCCAGCGGTCCCGGTATGGCACGGCCTCTGCCCGACTAATTGGGATGCAGCCACTTCAGGCGAACCAATGAAAACGCTTTCCAGATTCTCGATTGCTGTTGCTCTCCTTCTTGTAGCAGGCAGTCTCGCCTGCCGAAAAGAGAAGAAGACGCTGGAAGCAGCCAGCGTTACACAGGATACCATGCTGCTCCGCGACCTTGCTGAGGCAAACAAGAATACGGCGGCTGCGAACGCGGTGGACAACAGCTTGAGCACGGCGAGAACGAGGGCCGATGAATCGCTTCCGGCGATGGTGAATGCGGCGGCGCAAAGTCGCACGCCCGAGACGCGTGTCGTACCGCGACCACCGTCACTTGTATCCGGACCGGGCTCTCAGCCCCGCTCGACCGATTCCGCACTCGGGGCAAGCGGAGCACGGCAGACGAACAGAACGAGATCAGCGCAGTCGGCATCTTCCGGAGATCCGTGCGACTCGCCCGCGCCGGTCGACCAACGCTCCTGCCTTAACCGTTCGATCGTTCAGAACGACGCTGATCTGAACCGTATCTACCAGGATCTGCTCGCGCAAAG
>CATPBN010000286.1 GCA_955652635.1 uncultured Gemmatimonadaceae bacterium | reverse complement strand
CGCGAGTGCTCGTCGACATCGTCCAGAAAATTCCCGACGCGCCACACGAAAATCCCTGAATTCCAGAGATAGCCGTCGTTCCGCATTTCCTCCGCGCGGGCGCGATCCGGCTTTTCCACGAACCGCTTCACCACGGATGGTTTCCCGGTAACGCTGTCGGTTGGCTGGATGTACCCGAATCCAGGATCGGGACGGCTGGGCACGACTCCGACGGTGACGAGCGACTCTGTCTTGAGCGCTACCCTCTCCGCCTCGAGCAGAGTCTCCCTGAATCGCTCGTCGTCGGCGATGGCCCAGTCAGCATGAACGCAGATCATGACCGCGTTTCGTCCATCGCGGCGCTCGATCGAGAGCGCTGCCCACGTGAGTGCGGCGGCCGTGCCGACTGGCTGGGGCTCGGCGATGATGTTCTCGCGCGGAAGTTCGGGCAGCAGCTTGCCGATCGCCTTGGTCAGACTGGCGTTCGTGAGGATGATGGTGTGCTCCGGGTCCACGATCGGCCGGAGCCTGGACACAGCGTCGTGGAGCAACGGTTTTTCCGTCACCAGCGGGAGAAGCTGCTTGGGCTTCTCGGGCGTGCTCAGCGGCCAGAATCGCGAACCGGTACCACCCGCCAGCACCACGGCCCAGCGGCTCACTCGCCGATTATTCCCGCTTCGTCAGGCGCTCCCGTGAGACGCGCGACGAGCGCGTAGAGTTTTTTCGGGCTGAATGGCTTGGTAAGAAACTGCGTAGCACCGAGGGCGAGCGCGTCTCGCTCGTGCTTTGCGTCGCCACCGGCTGTGAGAATGATGCAGGGGAGTGCCTTGAAGCGTTCTTGCAGTCGAATCTCCCTCAGCACGTCGAGGCCGCTCAGCTTCGGCATCATCAAGTCGAGCAACACGAGGTCGAGGCGCTCCTCGGCGTTGACGAAGTCGAGCGCTTCCTGTCCATCGTAGGCGAGACTCACCCTGAACGGGCCTTGCTCGAGCTTCATCTTGATGATGCGGCCAATGTGCGGCTCATCATCAGCGACAAGGATATGGCAGAGTCGGGTCGTTGGATCAGTCATGAATCAGATCAGCGAAGCAATGTTGCCGCGGTACCGTCTCACGTCGAATAGTAATCCTCCGAGATCGGCCGAAGGCCTCAGCAGCACCAGCAGTAACGTCTCATCCGCCAGAGCCGCAATGATTGCATATCCCTTCTGGTGCTCGAGGATGGCGGTGTTCAGCGGACCTTGCTGCGTCGCCTTTCCGAGACTCTCCGCTTCCGACACGAGTGCCGGAACCCGGGCGGCGAGATCTTCGGTGTTGAGACCCGGAGCGGCGAACCCTTCTATCAACAGGCCATCTTTACCCAATACGAGAACGGCGTCAACTCCGGGTCGCTGTCGAAGCGCGCTCGTGAAATCTCTGATGTTGGGCATTGGTAGGGAAGAAGTTGCGAAGCTAGGAAGCCGAAAGAGTGAAGTCAAGCAGGGCAATCGCTTGAACTGTCATAAGTTACGGGGTATTATCGAGAAGCAACCCCTCCAGTCTCCCATCTGTCTCATAATCTGCATGAAAGCTCGCCTCGCCCTCCTCGCGACGATGTGCGTCGTGATTGTTCTCAACGCCTGCGGAAATGTCGCCAGCCTCAAGGCGACCTTGCCGACTACTGTCGATACTTTGTCGCTTTGGGCCTTGTCCGGAACTCCACCTTCATATCCCAGCGCAATCTCGATCGTTGCGAGGCAGATAGTGCGGGTGGATGGATTTGCGGCGTTCGACATTGCGTTCGATATCGACGCCAAAGGAAAAACAGTGGTCTATCCCGTGAAGCTGGTCGTCGCCAGTCCCAGCGGATCTCGACAGATTGGCATGCAAAAGGTTTCCGGCACCTTCGACCAGGTGCTGACAGCGCCGAGTTCCGGCTTCGAGACCGACTCATCGCTCGTGATGGCGCCGGGTGAAGTCCTTGCCATCGAGTCGCCGCACAACGTGTCGGGCGACGTCTGCCAATTCGCGGTCTCGCCCAATCTATACGCGAAGATCGGGCTGGACAGCGTGAATCTCGCAACGAGAATTATTTATCTTCGAATGGGATTCGATCCAAACTGCGGATTCCGTTCCTTCGCCACCGGCATACCCACGAGCTGACTCGTGCACGACCTGAAGATGGTGCGCGAGCACATCGACGCACTTCGCGCTGGCATGCGCCGTCGCGGGGTTCTCGATGCTCTCTCGCCAACCATCGAGCGGGCCGTCGCCCTCGACAAGAGCCGGCGCGAGACCATTCAAGCCGTCGAAGAGCGCAAAGCCGCGCGCAACGCGGTAAGCCAGCAGGTCGCTCAGCGTAAACGCGGCGGCGAATCCGCCGACGATCTCCAGCAACGGTCTCGCGAGCTGGGCGACGAAATCGCGCGTCTCGATCGGGAGCTCGGCGAGACCGAGGCCGAGCTCTCAACGATTCTCCTCGAGCTGCCCAACGTCACGCTCGACCAGGTGCCGGCGGGCGGAGAAGAGAGTAACGAAGTCGTGCGGACCTGGGGCACACCTCGAGAGGGCACTCGTGTGGTGCCTCATTGGGAAGTCGGAGCAAAGCTTGGTCTGGTCGATTTCGAGCGAGGAGCGAAAATCAGTGGCTCGGGCTTCATCGTCTTTCGCCGCGCCGGAGCGCGCCTCGTGCGCTCGCTGATGAACCTGATGCTCGACGTCCACACGAGTGAACACGGCTACGAGGAGACCTGGGTTCCCGTCGTCGTGAATCGCGCCAGCATGATCGGTACGGGACAGCTCCCAAAGTTCGAGGACGACATGTACGCATTGAAGGGCGACGATGCGTTTCTGATTCCGACAGCGGAGGTTCCGCTCACGAATCTGTACCGGGACGAGATATTGCCCGAGTCGGAGCTGCCGAAAGCGCTGGCCGCGTATTCCCCGTGCTTCCGGCGCGAAGCGGGAGCCGCGGGCAAAGACACCCGTGGCTTGTTACGGGTACACGAGTTCGACAAGGTGGAGCTCGTGCGCTTCGTCACGCCGGAAACATCGGGAGAGCAGCTCGAGCTCCTGACCGCGCACGCCGAAAAAATCCTGCACTTGCTCGAGCTCCCGTATCGAGTGGTGCGGCTCGCGTCTGGCGACACCGGGTTTGCAAGCGCCCACACCTACGATCTCGAGGTCTACGCGCCGGGAGTAGGGAAGTGGCTGGAGGTTTCCTCCTGCAGCAACTTCACCGATTTCCAGGCGCGTCGCGCCAACATTCGCTACAAACCAGCTGACGGCGGCAGGCCGCGCTTCGTACACACGCTCAACGGGTCGGCTCTCGCTTTTTCACGGATCATCGGATCAATTCTGGAGCACCATCAGCAGGAGGATGGCAGTGTTCGCGTCCCCGCTGCGCTCAGCAAGTATCTCGGCGCCGAGCGCCTCAGTTAAGCGATGCGCCGGCTCGCTCCGGTAACGCTCATCACCATCGGCGTTCTAACGCTCCTTACGTGGTACGTGATTTACACGCGGGGAGTGGTTAGAGAGCTGCGCCAGGAAGCCTCGCGTGTCGGGCTGATGTACGCACGCGTGTACAAGGGTCTGACCGATCCAAACCCCGACGCCGCTACCGCCGCCCTATTCGACCTGTCGAGACAGATCCGCGAGTCGGGCGTTCCGATGATCCTTACCGACGAGCAGGGAAATCCGACGGACAATGCCAACCTGCCCTTCACGGCGTCTGTCAGCTCCAAGCAGATGCGCGACTACGTAATCGAGTTGGATAGGCAGAACGCGCCGATCGTCGAACCTGGCGTGGGAGCGGTTCACTATGGAAACACGCCGCTCGTTCGCGGACTGATCCAGATTCCGGTGCTGCAGTCAATCCTGATCGCTATGGTCTTGCTCGCCGGAGCGTACGCGCTGCGCACGCGCGGCCGGGCGGATCGGGAACAGATCTGGGCAGGGATGGCGCGTGAATCCGCGCATCAACTCGGAACACCTCTGTCGAGCATCAGCGGTTGGATCGAGCTGCTCCGGGAATCAGAGCCTGAGGCGATGACATTGGCGGCCCTGGACCACATGGAGGCGGACCTCGAGCGTCTCAAGCGCGTCGCGCACCGGTTCGAGAGAATCGGCCGGCCCCCGCGCCAGGAGTCTGTGGATCTCGGAAGTCTCGTCGATCAGGTGGCTATCTATTTCCGCGCGCGGGTCCCGACGCTCGCGCAGCGGGTGACGGTTGCGTCGTCGCATCAGGGAGATCTGGTGGTCCAGGGGGATGCAGTGCTTCTCGAGTGGGCGCTCGAGTCGCTGACCAAGAACGCCATCGACGCTTTGGCCGGCCGGGATGTCAGAGTCGAGATCTCCGCGGAATCGCTGCCCGAGGGCAGAGTTAGAGTCCGAGTGTCGGACGACGGTCCAGGAGTGCCGCGGGAGATCCGCCACCAGATCTTCGATCCCGGATTCTCGACCAAGGAGAAGGGGTGGGGAATCGGACTTTCTCTGGCGCGTCGCATCGTCCGCGACAGCCACGGCGGCGAGCTGCTCCTCGTCCCTTCAGAGCGCGGAGCAACCTTCGATATGGTACTCGGCTGAGCAGATCAGGAGCGTCCGGCATTTTCCGAAGCATCCGCGTCGCGTATCTTCAGACGATGCCCGAATCATCAGAAGTGACAAACGTCGCCATAGTCGAGCGCGTCGAGCCTTTGGCTGGCCTCAATCCGGCGCAGCGCGAAGCGGTTCTTCACTTTGAAGGACCCATGCTCGTTCTCGCGGGCGCGGGCTCGGGCAAGACCCGCGTACTGACGACTCGGATCGCGCGTCTCATCGAGCACCACGGCGTGGATCCGTCGCGCATCCTCGCCGTGACGTTCACCAACAAGGCCGCCGGTGAGATGAGGGAGCGGATCGCGCGCTTACTGGGAGAAGAGCCGAAGGGCATGTGGGGCGGGACCTTTCACGCAATCGGTGCGCGCATTCTTCGCAGCGCTGCGAAACAGGTCGGCAGGACCTCCAGCTTCACGATCTACGACGAGGACGATTCGCTCGGCGTGGTCAAGCGGATCATGGAGCGGCTGGGGATTTCCCCCAAGCAATGGAGTCCCAAAGTAATTTCCTCGCTCATCTCCGATGCCAAGAACGCGCTGGTGCCACCCGCTGAAT
>CATPBN010000285.1 GCA_955652635.1 uncultured Gemmatimonadaceae bacterium | reverse complement strand
GATTCCAGTTGGATCCCATCCAACCGCACAAACGCCAGAATGAAAGTCCTAGTTACCGGTGGAACCGGGGCAATCGGCAAATTTCTGCTCCCGTTGCTTCTCGAGAATAAACACGAAGTCGTAGCACTCACACGTTCAGTCACCAAGGCGCCGCAGCTCGAAGAGAGTGGCGTGTCCGCAGTCATCGTCGATCCGCTGGACAAGGAGCGAGTCACCGCAGCGGTTCGGCGCGCCGAGCCTGATGTGATCATCCATCAGCTCACGTCTCTCTCCGGCGTTGGCAACTTTCGGAAATTCGATCAGGAGTTCGCACTCACCAACCGGTTCCGCACCGAAGTCACCGACACACTGCTCGCGGCCGCGCGCACCATCGGCACACAGCGATTCATCGCTCAGAGCTACTGCGGCTGGCCGTACGCAAAAAGGGGCGGCTTGGTAAAAACGGAGGAAGATCCTCTCGATCCAAAGCCGCCCGAGAGCTTTACAAAGACTCTCGCCGCAATTCGCTACCTCGAGGACAAGGTTTCGAGTACGACGTTCCTCGATGCGCTCGCCTTACGATACGGAATGTTCTACGGCCCAGGCACCCCAATCGGCAAAGGAGGGGCGATCCTCAAAATGGCCAAGAAACGGCGTTTCCCGATCGTCGGCGGCGGCGGGGGAGTCTGGTCCTTCATTCACATCCTCGATGCCGCGCGCGCGACCGTCGCGGCGATCTCCCGTGGGGCACCGGGCATCTACAACATCGTCGACGACGAGCCCGCCAAGGTCGCGACCTGGCTACCGGCACTTGCCAAGGCCGTCGAGGCAAAACCACCGTATAGTATTCCCCACTGGCTGGGAGAGCTCACGATTGGCAAGGCCGGTGTGTCGATAATGACTCAGATCCGTGGCTGCTCGAACGCGAAGGCGAAGCGCGAGCTCAACTGGACGCCAATTTATCCGAGTTGGCGAATTGGTTTCGTCGACGGCCTCGATTAGGACTACTTCCGCGGCCGTCCGTCAACTAGGGCTGACCGCTGTCGCCGAGGTCAATCGCTTCGCGATCTTTTTCCTTCTTTGCCTTACCAAAAATCCAGTTGACACTGAATAGTATCCCGCGAATCAGTCGCCTTCGCTCTGACACCTGGTAGAAAGCCGGATCAATTGTCGTAGATCTCTCGAGAGAAGTGTTGAACGGGTCGATGACGCGAAGCGTCAGGCTCATTTGATCGTTCATCACCTTCTGTCTCGCCGCCACGCTCAAACGCATGCGGGCGGCGTTCCGTCCCTGCTCCACGACCATCGGCGCCTGATAAGAAAGCAATGTCTGCACGTCAACCGTGCTCGACAGGCGGAACGTCGCGTTGGTCCTCGCCGTCCAGCCGAAAGTTCTGGCGGAGAAGCCGGGTGAAAGATTGGCGGCGTCACTGATCTGCCTGAATCCGCTCCCGCCCACGAATCCACTCACTCTTTGCCCACTCATCGCGACGGTGACGTCGGTTCCGTAGGCGTTGGTTGAAGCGACGTTCGCGAACGTCCTCGTCGCTACGCCCGCGGTGTCAATTGTCCGGATCGTTCGGATGGGATCGAGGGTGTGACGGTAGAATGGAGTGACCTGAATGGTCATCCGATCGGTCGAGCGCTGGATTCCGAACTCCAGCGCTCGAATGTACTCCGGCTTCAGGTACGGATTGCCGCGGGAGATGTTCAGCGGATCCAGAATGTGCGGTGTCGGGTCGAGCAGATCAGTGTCGTCAGGCCGCCGGATGCGCGTCGAATAGCTCAGCTTGAGCTGATGGTCGTCATCTACGTGGTAGGCGATGAGACCGCTCGGGAAAAAGCTGTTGTACTGATTGTCGTACACCGCACCGCCGTTCTTCGGATCAAACCGGGTTGACGCGAGCTCGACACGGACTCCGCCCTGGAACTGGAACTTCCCAGCGTCAGCGCCGAACATCCCGTACCCGGCGTTCACGAGCTGGCGATAAGTGAAATCGCTGGTGCGCGTCGGATCCACCACATACGAGTTCTGTGCCGAGTCGAATACCTGGGTATCGAGCGTGCTGTGGAAGCGCTGCAGCGATCCTTTGTATCCGGTCTCGAGCCGCACACCATTGGAAAGCGGCCGCATGTAATCGGCTTTCAGCGAATACTCGTTTGGGTGCGCCCACGGCGTCGATCTCTCGAGAGCGGGTGTGCCGGTGGGTGTCCCGTCGAGCGCCAGGGTACGCGCTATTACGCTCGTCGGGCCGCCTTCGCCGTCGTGGGTGACGCGGAGCTCGCTCGACAACTTGTGCCCCTTGTCCGCGAAGTCGTGCTTGTAGGAGAGCGCCGACTCGAAACTGAACTCGTGATTGGTGCCGCGAGTGAATCGATCGCTTAGGCTGGTGAGATCGCGCGTCGTATTCAGGTTACGATACAATACGCTATACGTCTCGGCCTCGGTGCGCGTGGTGAACACCGTCTCTAAATTCAACACATCGCGGGCGCTCGGCGCGTAGTCAAGGCTGCCGGTCAGCGTGTGCATGAGCGGCATCTGCGTGCGCGTCCCTCCTTCATCGAGAAACGTCATCGGATTCTGATACAGGTTCTCGCGGAAGACTGAGTCCTTGCGCAGCCGGTGATCGCGCATAAGACCGTAGCTGCCGTAGAATGACAGCGGCCCCTGCTCGTAGCCGACGTTGCCTCCGGCAGTCATCTGGCCGGTCGTGCCAGCGCCGAGGGTGAGCCCGCCGCTCTTGCCGGCCTCGGGCTTCTCCTTGAGCACGGTGTTGATGATTCCCGCGACTCCCTCGGGGTCGTCGCGCGCCGATGGATTGGTCACGATCTCGACTTTGTCGACAATGTCAGCGGGTAGCTGGGCGAGAAAATTTCCAAGCTGCGCCGGCTTCAGCGGACTCGGACGGCCATTGATCTGCACGATCACACCAGTGTTGCCGCGCAGGCTCACGACATTGTCTATGTCAACATCGACTGAGGGAACGTTGCGCAGGACATCGAGCGCGGTCCCGCCGCGGGTAGTCGGCATGTCGCGGACGATGTAAGTGTTGCGATCAGGAGCGAGCTGAACCTCCTGCTTCTGGCCGGTTACCTGGAGCGACTGCAACTGGACGGGAGCGGCATTGAGAGACACGGTTCCAACATCGTAGTTCGATGACGGTAGACGGAGCTCGATCGGCGGAAGCGGCCGCGGGGTATAGCCGACCGACCGAACGCGAACGATATACCGACCCGGCTGTAGACCTTCGACGCGAAAGGAACCGTGGGCACTGGTTGAGGCCCGGGCCGTCGAAACCTTGGCTCCAGCTATCCTCATGTCCACGGCCGCGCCGTTGATCGGTGTGTTGGATGCGGAGTCGACCACATGGCCGGTGATCACGGCGCCGGTGGAAGAAGGAGGGGTCTGGGCCTCGACCCGCGTGTGAACCGCGAGGAGAGAGAGAGTAGCGACTGCGAGGGCGCGTTCTAACAACGTCAAGAAATCCCCTGGTATTGAATGACGTCACGTGAACTTAATCGTGGTGGCTGTCCCCTAGATAACGCGGGTCGAGGAAGATCTGTTGAGCGACCTATCGTGAGCAGGTGGTACTAAGCAGTTTTTATCTCGGACTGACATCCTCGGACCTTTTATGCGCTACCGCTCTCTCACCACCGCACTCGCGTCACTCACGGTTTTTGCAACACCGGAGCTGCACGCCCAGCACCCCACACTGTCAGCGGCCGTTCGCTCTTTTGTCGCCGTCGACTCTCCGATCGTTGCACTCACGCATGCCCGTGTAATCGACGGGACCGGTGCGCCAGCGCGTGATGATCAAACACTCATCATCCGCGATGGTCGCGTAGCCGCACTTGGCGCCTCAGGCTCGGTGGCCGTACCCGGCGGCGCGCAGGTCATCGACCTCAGCGGGAAAACAGTGATCCCGGGACTGGTGATGGTGCACGAGCACCTCTTCTACCCAACCGGCCCTGGCGTCTACGCGAACCTGGCCGAGAGCTTCACGCGTCTCTATCTCGCGGGAGGCGTG
>CATPBN010000284.1 GCA_955652635.1 uncultured Gemmatimonadaceae bacterium | reverse complement strand
GGCACGGTCGCCGAAGCCGATCGTCGCTATGGATCTACCGACAGCGAAGTCACCGACATCGCGAGCGATTTTTATCGCCTGATGGTCGAGCGTCGCTTCGAACCGAACTCACCGACGCTGATGAACGCAGGCCGTCCCCTTGGCCAGCTCTCCGCTTGCTTCGTTCTTCCCGTCGAAGACGCGCTCTCCAACGGACGCGACGGCATCTACGACACACTGCGTTCGATGGCGCTGATCCATCAATCCGGTGGCGGCACCGGCTTCGGATTTTCCAAGCTGCGCGCCAAAGGCTCGATGGTCCGTTCGACGACCGGCGTCGCGTCCGGTCCAGTGTCGTTCATGAAGCTGTATGACGCATCGACTGATGCGGTGAAGCAGGGCGGAACGCGCCGCGGCGCTAATATGGGAATTCTGCGCGTCGATCATCCCGACATTCTCGACTTCATCACGTGCAAGGAAGACCTTTCGCAGATAACGAACTTCAATATCTCCGTCGCCGTCACCGACAGGTTCATGGGCGCGGTGAAGGCCGGCACGAGCTACGATCTCATCGATCCTTCGAGCGGCAAAGTGACGGGGCAGCTTGATGCGCGTACCGTCTGGGGCAAGATGATAGATGGCGCCTGGCGCACCGGTGAGCCCGGCTGCTTTTTCATCGACGAGGCGAACCGCCACAATCCGGTGCCGCACGTCGGCCAGTACGAAGCCACGAATCCCTGCGGAGAGCAGCCGCTCCTTCCGTACGACGTGTGCAACCTTGGCTCGATCAACGTCGGGTATTACGTGAAGGACGATCAGATGGATTGGGACGCGCTCAAGCGCGACATCCATCTCTCGGTCCACTTTCTCGACAACATCATCGACGTCAACAAATACCCGCTACCCGAAATCGACGCGTTGTCGAAGAGAATTCGCCGCATCGGGTTCGGCATCATGGGATTCGCCGACGCGCTCGTACGGCTCGGCATCGCCTACAACAGCGTCGAGGGCGTCGAGTTCGGACGTCAGCTTCAGAAGTTCGTGGACGTCGAGTCGAAGCGCGAGAGCGAGCGTCTGGCCAATGAGCGCGGCCCGTTCCCCGAATGGGCCCGCTCGATCTGGGGGCCAGCCGAGACGGCCGCGCGCGACGCGAAGGGCAATCGCATTCGCCCGATGCAGCTGCTGCGCAACTGCAACGTCAACACTATCGCGCCCACCGGCACCATCTCGATCATCGCCGGCTGCTCGTCGGGGATCGAGCCTCTCTTCGCCGTCGCCTTCATGCGCAATCAGGCGGGCGTGCTGATGCCGGACGTGAACGAGGACTTCGTCGCGATTGCGACGAAGGAAGGCTGGTATTCCGAAGACCTGATGGAAAAGATCGCCAAGGAAGGGCACATCCACTTCGACGAAGTACCGAAGCAGTGGCAGCGTGTCTTTGTGACTGCGCACGACATCACTCCCGAGTGGCACGTTCGCATGCAGGCTGCTTTCCAGGAGAATTGCGATTCCGCTATCTCCAAGACCACCAATTTTCCGCACGCCGCCACCACCGAAGATGTGAGAGCGATCTACGAGCTGGCTTACAGTCTCAAATGCAAGGGAGTCACCGTTTACCGCGACGGCTCTCGCGACAATCAGGTCCTATCGACTGGCGCCACTGTTCAGGCCGCTGCCGATCGCGACGGCAAAGCCGACGCGCGCGCCGAGAGGGGCGAGCTGCACGGAACCATCGCCGAGCTGGAAGCGGAGAACGCGAGATTGAAGGAGGCGCTGTTCGATACGGAGGCGGAGAATCTTCAGCGCCGCGCCAAGCGCTCACGGCCGGACACTCTTCGCGGAATCACAACCCGCATCGAGACTCCGCTGGGCACTATGTTCCTCAATATCACCGAGGACGATCGTGGTCAGCCTTTCGAGGTGTTCATCAACCTCGGCAAGGCCGGGGGCGCTGCGATGGCTGACGCCGAGGCAATGGGTCGTCTCATTTCGCTGGCGCTGAGATCGGGGATTCCGATTCGCGAAGTGCACCGCCAGCTGCGCGGCATCGCGTCCGACAAGGCGATCGGACTCGGACCCAACAAGGTACTGTCCGTCCCCGACGCGATAGGCATAGCGCTCGAGAAGTGGATGCGCGAGAAGGGAGGCATCCAACAGGATCTGCTCGGCCCCGCACCGACGCCCATTGCACCGATCGAAGTCGCGCAGCCCCGGCCTTCGGCGACTGCCAACCCGGGTGAGGGCGGTCAACCGCAATTCGGCTTCGATGCAGTGAATCGCAGCGAGTCATTCATCGGAACGTGTCCTGATTGCGGTTCGTCGCTGGAGTTCGCGGAAGGATGCGCGAAGTGCCACGTGTGCGGATTCTCCGAGTGCGGGTGAGCTGACTACCACGATCCGAGAGAAAACGCCGGGCAATCTTGCCCGGCGTTTTTTATTGCGTCAGCTGCAACCTGTCTAGCGCACGCCACCGAACCAACGCGCACGCTTGATCCCTTTCTCGACCAGGTCAGGCGGGCCGAACTCCTTCCCACGCTTCCACACGAAATCCATCTCTTCGTTCACGGCGGCAAGCGCGAAGCGGGACTCCTTGATCAACAGGAACGCGGCATAGAGCAGGAGCCCGGCGCCCACAAGTCCGAGAGCGATCGGAACCACGGTAAACGTGGAGCTCGTCACGGCAACCAGACCAATCGCGACGCTCGTCCCGACGAAGAAGGCGAGCGCACCGTACAATCGCGACAACGCCCGCTGCAATAGACGCGATCGGGTCGTAACGAAATCCAGCTGTGTGAAGAGCATCCGCCGCTCTTCTTCGCGGCCTTCGGCTCGCTGATCATTGGCGCGTGGAATCAGGGCAGTGGAGATCTCGCGCGTGCGCGTCACCGCTTTGCTCAGCCGGTCCGATGTGGCCAGGATGAGCGATCCGCACGCGGAGATGAGAACCGCAGGCGTGATCATCGCCGAGAGAACGGAGGTCGCGTCCGGAAAGTTCGTCACGTCACCGTAAGGTAGTCAAAACGATTCTCGTGACGAAGGTGGGGATGGGTGACATATTTATGTGGACGTTTACTCTTACAGGGAAGGGAGCGCTATGGACGACAAGAAGATCGCGGCGCTGGCGAAGAAGAACGCTGCCAAGGCGGCCAAGTCGAGCGGTCGGAAAGGATTTGGAAAGAAATACGACAAGAATCTCGCCGATCTCCCGACCGACGAGGCCACGTTGAAGGAACGCCAGGAACACGAGCGCTTCTTCAAAGAGATGCGCAAGAGGGAATTCTAGGTGTTGACGAGACTCGTCGTTCTCGGCTCGCTCGTCGTGATTGCCACCGATTTGCGGCCCCAATCGCAACCCACGCCGCAGCCCGCTGCGGCTCAGGCTGCTCAGCCGCCACGCATTCCCAGGGTTGCCGCGAGTACCCGGGCGTCCGTAACCGTACTGATCGACAGCCGTTGGGGTGAAGGCGGATGGTTCGGCGCGCTGAATCTGGCGGGGCCCGCCAAGATCGCCATCGACTACGGTCAGCCGCACGCCCGCGGCCGCAACGTCGTCGGACTGCCCGGCATCATGCCGTGGGACACCGTCTGGCGCGCCGGCGCCAACATGTCGACGCAGCTCACCGCTGAAGTCGACATGACTATTGGGAACACGTTCATCCCGCGCGGGATCTACACCCTGTTCGCGCTGCCAACCAGGAATGGGTGGAAACTGATCGTCAGCAAGGAACTCCTTGAGTGGGGCACCGACTACGATCCGAAGCAGGATTTCGCGCGCATCGATCTGAGATCCCGCACTCTCCCCGAGCCAATCGAAAGCCTCACCTTCTGGCTCATACCCGCGCTCGAGGCTCCGCCGTCCACGACGTTCCCGCACGGCGTGCTCAAGTTTGCATGGGGCAACACGGAGCTTTCCACCGACTGGCGGGTCGGGCGCTGACAGGGGCTCATAGGCGCGCGTCCAACCTGGCGCGCGCTTCTTTTCTTGCCCGGACGCCCAGCCGCGACGGATGGGACACCGGTATGTAGGTGAGCTCTGCTCCGGAATCGGCGCGCTGGAGCAGCATCCCTCCGCGCGCCATGTCACCGTGGCCAATGAAATCGTTCGGGAAGACAAGCCGTTCCCCGAAAATCGGCAGCAGGACGTCTACATATTTCCCCGTAGCCACGCTTCCGAGCAGCACGACCTGGCATTTGGGTCCAATCCTGTCGGCGATTTTCCCGGCGTCGCGCTCGAGCGGGTACCGGTATCGTGGCTCTTCGGGGTCGATAGGAACCGCGGCGAAGCGCTCCAGGTCGCTCAGGGTGACCAGCGAGCCGGGAGAGTATAGCCCGTCGTTTGGAGTTATGATCTGGATCCCAGGCGCGCGGCGAGGTGGCGGATTCTCAAATTCACGGGCGTACGCGAGCTTTCCCCTGAAATACAGTCCGCTCAGAAAGCTGAAAACCTCCCCAAGGGGCACTCCCGGTTGCTCCCGAACCCGTCTGGCGATGTCGAACTCCGCCCTGTCGTTGAACAGGAGGGCTGCACGTTTGCCAAGGCAGCTGGCGGGCGAGAGCAGAAAGATCCGGCGTTGCGACATGGATGCTCGCTGGAGCAATTTGTTCGCCGCGTCAAGAGGAGCGCGACGCCGCGAGGATAGTTAGAATTGGAGAGGGGGTAGTCATGGGACAGAATCGACTCCAAGAGCTTCACGACGTAGGTCAGTCCATCTGGCTCGACAGCATCGATCGACGGATGCTGACGGACGGCGAGCTCGAGCGGCACATCCGTGACGACGCGCTGACGGGCATGACCTCCAATCCGACGATTTTCCAGAAGGCACTCGCTTCCAGCGACGCCTATGATGAGCAGCTCCTAGCGGCCGAACAGGGACTTACGCCGATGCAGCTGTTCGAGCTCGTCGAGACCACGGACGTGCGCGACGCCTGCGACATCTTCGCTGGAGTCTACAGCGCCACGCGCGGCGCCGATGGTTTTGTCTCGATCGAAGTATCGCCGGGCGTTTCGCACAGCGCCGACGCAACCGTAGAGGAAGCACGGAGGCTATGGAAGACGGTCGACCGGCCGAACGTGATGGTCAAGGTTCCCGGGACGCCCGAAGGCGCGATTGCCGTGCGGCGCCTGATCGCCGAGGGAATCAACGTCAACATCACGCTCCTGTTTGCAATCGAGGCGCACGAGCGTGTGATCGAAGCATATCTGGCGGGGCTCGAGGATCGGATCAAAGCGCGGAAGCCCGTCGACGGGCTCGCGTCGGTTGCCAGCTTCTTCGTGAGCAGGGTAGATACGGAGATCGACAAGCGTCTGGACGCGCTGATTGCGAAGGGCGGGGCGCCGCAGCAGGAGAGGGAGAGGCTGCAGCTCCTCAAGGGACGGGCAGCGATTGCGAATGCGAAGCTGGCGTACCGTCTCTTCGCGCAGAAGTTCTCGGGACCGAGGTGGGAGGCACTATCGAAGCAAGGTGCTCGCGTGCAGCGCCCTCTGTGGGCCAGCACGAGCACCAAGAACCCCGCCTACCGTGACGTGATGTACGTCGAGGAACTCATCGGGCCCGACACGGTCGACACTATGCCGCCGGCGACGATCGATTCGTTCAAGGATCATGGCACCGTCGCGAGGACCGTCGACAAGAGGCTGCCGGCCGCGGAGGTGTTGCTCAAGGAAATCGAGGCTGTCGGGATCTCGATTCGTGAAGTCACCGAGAAGCTGCTCATCGATGGAATCGCCAGCTTCCAGAAATCGTTCGACGAATTGCTTGCGGGACTCGAGGCAAAGATCGGCTCACTCGCACCCGGCGGGAAGTGACCGGCATCTACACACCGCGCACCAAGATCGTCTGCACACTTGGTCCTTCAACTGCGAGCGCTGACGCCATTCGAGGGCTGATCGATGCCGGAATGAACGTCGCCCGCGTGAACTTCTCGCACGGCACACACGAGCAGCACGCGGCGACGATCAAGATGGTTCGGCAGCTGGCGCAGGAAGCCAACAAACCCATCGCGATTCTGGGTGACCTGCAGGGTCCCCGCATTCGAATCGGGGATCTTCCGAAGCCTCTCAAGCTCGCCGTCGGTGAAGACCTTGTCCTCGTCCATGAGGGGGAAGAGAAGAAGGGAGAGATCCCCGTCACCTACGACCAGCTCGCCAACGACGTTCGTGTCGGCGACAGAATTCTCATCAACGACGGGCTGATAGAGCTTGTCGCCCTCGAGGTGGGAAATGGGCGCGTAAAAGCGCGCGTGCTCAATGGCGGTGACCTCAATAGCCACAAAGGGCTCAATCTTCCGGGCGTGCAGGTTTCGGCTCCCTCGATCACCGAAAAAGATGAGGCCGATATCATCTTTGCGGTCAAGCAGGAGGTCGATTATCTCGCGCTGAGCTTCGTCAGGCGCGGGGAGGACATCGAGTCGCTGAAGAAGAAGATCCCCCAGTGGCTGCTCGTGGTGGCAAAGATCGAGAAGGATGTCGCGCTGCAGAACATCGAAGCGATCGTTCGCGCGTCCGACGCCGTGATGGTCGCACGAGGAGACCTCGGAGTCGAGCTCCCATTCGAGGCGGTTCCTGGGGCGCAGAAGCGGATCATCCGGCTCGCAAACAAGTACGGCCGGCCGGTGATCACGGCAACGCAGATGCTGGAATCGATGATCGAGCACCCGCGCCCGACGCGCGCGGAAGCGAGCGACGTGGCGAACGCGATCATGGACGGAACCGATGCCGTGATGCTTTCCGCGGAGACTGCCGCCGGCGCCTACCCCCGCCTCGCCGTCGAGGCGATGACGCGCATTATCAAGGAGATCGAGACGCACCCGCCCGTCGCTCCCTTCGCCGGAGCGGAGCAGGGCGACGGAGTGGTCACTACAGAAGTCGCGATAGCCGCAGCCACCGTGGCGGCAGTGGACATGCTTGGCGCGCCACTCGTCGTTGTCTTCACCAAGAGCGGTTTCTCGGCGCGCGTCGTCGCGTCGAAACGGCCGCCCGTCCCGATTCTCGCGCTAACGGACGAGGCACGCACGTTCCGGCAGCTCGCGCTCGTCTGGGGCGTCGTGCCCGAGCTTGTGCCGCACTGCGCCGATTACGACGAGATGATGGAGCGCACCAAGACTGTCGTAACGCACAGAGAGCTGGCGTCCACGGGAGATCGCATCATCGTCACTGCCGGCGTTCCCTTCGACATGCCTGGCACAACCAATCTGCTCAAGGTGGAGACCGTCTGAAACTCGCGTTTCTGGGGACGGGAACCAGCTTTGGCATTCCCCAGATTGGGTGTACGTGCGAGGTGTGCAGGTCGACTGATCCCCGGGACAAGCGAACGCGGGTTGGTGCGCTGGTCGAGACCGATGGCGGGACCAACATCCTCATAGACACGCCGCCAGAGCTCCGGCTGCAGCTGATTGCGGCAGGCGTTAGTCGCGTTGACGCGATTCTCTTCACCCATGATCACGCCGATCATGTGCACGGGATCGACGACATCCGCGCGCTCTCTGATCGCAGAGATGTCCCGATCGACATGTACGGCCCCCCCGACACGATGGAGAGATTGGCAAGACGGTTCGCGTACATCTTCGACGACTCAATCAAGGCGCTGCCAGGGACGAGCAAGCCGGAGGGTCGGGCGCACCCGGTTGTGGCTGGCCAGATCATTCACATCGGCGACGTGGACGTAATTCCGGTTGCAATTCCGCACGGACCAGCATCGGTGTACGGTTACAGAATCGGCAAGCTTGGGTACATCACAGATGCGAAGGAGCTGCCGGATGAAGCGGTGCGCGCATTTCGCGGCGTGAGCGTGCTCGTTCTCAACGCGCTCTTTCGGACGTCCCATCCGACGCACCTGAGCGTATCAGAAGCAGTGGCCGCCGCAAAGAAAGTCGGCGCTCGACAAACGTGGCTTACACACCTCACTCACCGCACCGGGCACGCCGAGCTCGAGGCGGAGCTTCCAGCCGGCATTGCTCCTGCGTTCGACGGGCTCACAGGGCAAATCGATTGAAATGACACTCCGTCTCGATTACTCCAATATGATGATCTCGCCGGGCGGGGTCGATCAAAAGACGTGGGGCGATGCGCCGAAGCAATTCGCGGCGGCAAAGCGCGGCTTCGACGCGCTGCGGGGCACCGGCGCGGTGGGATTCGTCGATCTGCCGCGCGAGACGAAACTCCTCGATCAGGTCTCGAGTTTTGCCAGTCGGGCGCGCGGCAAATACGAGGACGTCGTGATTCTCGGAATCGGTGGCTCCGCCCTCGGCCCGATTGCTTTGCGTACCGCGCTAAGGCCGAGCGGCTGGAACATGTTGGACGAGAAGGCGCGCGACGGTTTTCCGCGACTGCAGGTGCTGGACAACGTAGACCCCGAAACGATCGCGGCGCTGGTCGGCAGGCTTCGATTGTCCCGGACGCTTTTCATTGTCACGTCGAAATCCGGCGGTACCGCCGAGACCATGGCGCAGTTCCTCATCGTACACGATCGCCTCGTGCGCGACAAGCTGGATCTCAGCCAACACCTCGT
Source organism: uncultured Gemmatimonadaceae bacterium (assembly GCA_955652635.1). Lineage (GTDB taxonomy): Bacteria > Gemmatimonadota > Gemmatimonadetes > Gemmatimonadales > Gemmatimonadaceae > UBA4720. The sequence goes on along the minus strand of CATPBN010000284.1, from coordinate 10,506 downwards.
CTTCGTCACCGATCCAAAACAGGGGGCGCTGCGCCCGCTCGCGGAGCGCTTGAAGGTTCCCGCGCTGGACATTCCGCCCAACATCGGCGGACGCTTCAGTGTTCTGACTCCCGTGGGGACGCTTCCCGCGGCGCTCATAGGAATCGACGTGAAGTCGCTGCTCTCAGGCGCGGGCGAGATGGCCAAGCGATGCGAGAGCGCTGATCTCGCGTCCAATCCCGCTGCCGTTTACGCAATGCTCCAGTGGCTGGCCGACACTCAGCTGAGAAAGAGCATCGCGGTTTTCATGCCCTATTCCGATCCTCTGCGCGACTTCGCAGGATGGTTCGTGCAACTGTGGGCGGAGAGCCTGGGAAAGAAGCGGGGCGACGGGACGTCGGTCGGATCGACTCCGATCGCGGCGCTCGGGGCAACCGATCAGCACGCACAGGTGCAGCTGTTCATGGAAGGGCCGGCCGACAAGACCGTCACATTCGTTTCGGTGCGCGAGCGCGCAACGGACGTGAAAATTCCTGCGGCGTTCCCCGACGTGAAAGAGCTGGGCTACCTCGCCGGCCATTCGCTCGGCGAGCTGATCGACATCGAGCAGCGGGCGACAGCCGGGGCATTGGCGAAACGGGGTCGGCCCAATATGACGATTCATCTCGATCGCGTCGATGCCGGGCACGTAGGGCAACTGATGATGCTTCTCGAAACGGCGACTGGCTACGCCGGGCAGCTCTACGGGATCGATGCCTTCAACCAGCCTGGAGTAGAGCTGGGAAAACAATTTGCATACGCGCTGCTTGGCCGGCCCGGCGCGGACGACGCCAAAAAAGAGTGGGAATCCTTGCCAAAGGGTGATTCGCGGTGGACAGTGTAGATCAGTTAATTTTCTTGCCATGTTCGTAAATCCATTCAACAAATCGGTAACTGTGCTGGACGGTCGAGTGACCGTCCACGACGAGTCGGCAATAGCATCGCCGGCAATGGACAAGCTCGTCTACGCCGCGGTGTTCGGCGACCCGGACGAGCGTGACGACGCGCGCTGGCTGATCTGGGAAATCGGCCAGGCCGTTGGTGTCCAGCCCTGGTCCATTCACGATCTCTACCTCGCGCGCGGTGCCGGGAAGACAGGCGGCTTTACGGTTCCCGCAATGAACATTCGCGGGATGGTGTACGACACCGCCCGCGCCCTGTTCCGCTCCGCGGTCAAGCTGAACGTCGGCGCGCTCATCGTGGAAATTGCGCGGTCGGAGATCGCCTACACCGATCAGCGTCCGGCGGAATACGTGGCCGTGATGCTCGCCGCGGCCATGCGCGAGGGCTTTCGCGGCCCGGTGTTCGTCCAGGGCGACCACTTCCAGGTGAACTCCAAGAAGTTCGCCGTGGATCCGGTTACGGAAGTGAATGGTGTGAAGCAGCTCGCGCGCGAAGCGATCGCGGCGGGTTTCTACAACATCGATGTGGACACATCTACGCTGGTCGATCTTTCCAAGCCGACGCTCAAGGAACAGCAGCGCACGAACTTCGAGCAGGGCGTCGAGCTCGCCCTCACTGTTCGGGAGCTGCAGCCCGAAGGAGTGACAATTTCGATCGGCGGCGAGATCGGTGAGGTCGGAACACAGAATTCGACCGTCGAAGAGCTACGGACGTACATGGACGGCTTCAACGAAACGCTCAAAGAGAGATCTCCGGGCACGGAAGGCCTGTCCAAGATCAGCGTGCAATCCGGAACCACGCACGGAGGAGTCGTGCTCGCGGACGGCAGCATCGCCGACGTCAAGATCGACTTTGATACGCTGTCGCGGCTGTCGAAAGTCGCCCGCGAGAATTACGGGCTTGCTGGAGCGGTGCAGCACGGCGCATCGACTCTTCCCGACGACGCGTTCCACAATTTCCCGCGCACCGAGACCGCGGAAATTCATCTCGCCACCAACTTCCAGACGATGTTGTACGACAACATCCACGACGATTTGCGTGACGAGATCTACGAATGGCTCAGGCAGAACGCCAAGGACGAGCGCAAGCCGACCGACACCGACGAACAGTTCTTTTACAAAACCCGGAAGAAGGCACTCGGCCCCTTCAAGCGGCGGTTCTGGGATCTTCAGCCCGACGTAAAGGCGAAGCTCGCCAAAGCGTACGACGAGAAATTCAGCTTTCTGTTTCAGCAGCTGGCGGTCGTCAACACTCGCGACATCGTCGATCGGTTCGTGAAGCCTGCCGAGCAGCACAAGCCGCAGCCGCACCCCGATCTTGCTGTGGTCGAGGCCGCCCCCGACGATGCGGACCTGAGTGACTGACGATCCGGCGCGCGCGAAAGCGGACGCCCTCGAGATCGTTGGTGAGATAATTCGGCGGGCTGGCCACGAGATCCGCAACGCTCTGAGCGGCGTCGCCGTAAACGTGGAAGTGGTGAGGAGCAGGCTCGCCCGCCAGGGATCCGCCACCGAGATTGCGAGCTTCGCGGAACGCGCAGGCGCACAAATCGGGGAGGCCACCACGTTGACGAACGGGCTGCTTGCGCTCGTCCGATTTGTGCTCACCGCCGAGGCTCAGGGAACGCTCCGCTCGGCACCCGGAGCTAGCGGCGGAAGTCGAATCGAACTAATGATTTACGGTGATCGGGCCAGTGTGTTTGTGTCCGATTTCAGACACCTGGCCGACAGCATCGGCGTGGGGATCGAGCAGGGTGCCAAGCGGGTTATATTAACAGTCTCGCCACAGGATAAAAGCCATTCCAAAAACTGAAGTGAAACACGCAAAAATCCTGATCGCCGACGACGACCGTTCTATAACAGAAGGGTTGAGCGCCATTTTGCGCGACGAAGGCTATGAAGTCGCGGTGGCCGTCGACGGTCAGAAGGCCCTCGATCAGCTCGTCGCGGAGAGCTTTGGCGTCATTCTCGCCGACCTGAAGATGCCAAAGGTCGACGGCCTGGCACTGCTCAAGGAGCTGCAGCTTCGCGCGATTCCCACGGAGTGCATCATCGTCACCGGTCAGGCGACGGTCGACTCCGCCGTTCAGGCGATGCGCGAAGGCGCGTACGATTACGTCGAGAAGCCTCTCACCGCCGACAAGCTGAATCGCCTCAAGGCGCTCATTCCGAAGGCGCTCGAGAAGTTCAACGTACAGCAGAAGAACCGTGAGCTCTCTTCCAAGCTCGAGGGGCTGACGCACTTCGGCGAGCTGACGGGACAATCCGAAGAGATGCGCGCGGTCTATCAGATCATCGAGGCGGTCGCGCCTTCCACGGCGAGCGTGTTGATCTTTGGTGAGTCCGGCACCGGCAAGGAGCTCGTTGCGCGCGCAGTGCACTCCAAGAGTGAGCGGGCGAAGGGGCCGTTCTTCGCTCTCAACTGCGCAGCACTTCCGAAAGACATCCTCGAGAACGAGTTGTTCGGTCACGAGAAGGGCGCCTTTACGGGCTCGGTGAACGAAAAGCCCGGGGCGTTCGAGATGGCCGATGGTGGCACGATCTTCCTCGACGAAATCGCGGAGATGCCGCCCGACATCCAGGTCAAGCTTCTGCGCGCGATCGAGTCGAGAACGATCAGGCGTCTGGGCGGCAAGAAGGAAATCGAAGTCGACATCAGGATCGTGGCGGCGACGAACCGCGACATCCAGAAAGCTCTGTCGGAAAACGATCTCCGAGAAGATCTCTACTACCGCCTTGCCGTGGTCGAGCTCTTCCTGCCGCCGCTTCGCGAGCGCATCGGTGATATCAAGCTTCTCGCGAACGAATTCCTTGTCCGCTTCGCCCAACAGAACGGAAAGCCGATGAGCGGGTTCGACGAGGCAGCGTGGGAATGGATTCTCTCCTACAACTGGCCAGGTAACGTTCGCGAGCTGAAGAATGCGGTCGAGCGTGCGGTGATTATGAGTCGCGGCGACAAGATCACGGCGGTCGACATAATGCCGCGTCATCTGCGCCGTGGCGCGGATCCCAGCGCATCGATCAGTGTTCCGCCTGGCGCGACGCTCGCCGATACCCGCCGCCAGATGGTGCTGCGCGCTTTTGCCTCGACCAATGGCGATTACGCACGGACAGCAACCATCCTAGGAATGGCGCCAAGCGATGTGCGCGCGGAGATTGCATCGTTGTTGAACGGGAGCGAGGGAGCTGTGGCCGGCGCATCGAGGGCAGTCAACGGCGCGCATCGGCCGACGAAGGCTGCGGAATCACCAACACAGGTATCGAAGTCGTCGAAGCCTGTGCCGAAGGGCGCCAAAGCGAAGAAGCGTTAACCCGCGGAGGACTTGAATGGACGAGCGCGATTGGTATGACGACGATCCCTATGTCGAGCGGCCGTATGTCATCGTCGAGCGACAAGATGCGGGTGCGGGAATCGGTTCGTTCATAATCGGACTCGCGCTCGGGGCTGGCGTAGCGCTACTGCTCGCCCCGCAGAGCGGTGAAGAGACGCGGCGTGCAGTCGCGCGAAGGGCGCGGCGTGCTCAGGAAGCGGCACAGGATTTTGTCGAAGACGTGAGCGGTACCGTCGCCGACAAGTTCAACCAGGTGCGCGCTTCAGTCGAAGAGCGAATTGACGCGACGTTCGAAGCCGTCGATGCGAAAAAGCGGCAGGTTTCGAACGCGGTCGAGGCCGGACGCGCCGCGGCGCGTCAGACACGCGGAGAGCTCGAGCACCGCATCGCCGAAAGAAAAGCGGCGTACAAAGACAGCTAGTGCCGGAGCGCGGGCTCCCGGCCCGGCTCGGTTGGCTGCTTCGCGACTACGCGAAGCGGGTCTGGGACAATAGCGGCGAAGACAACGTTTTTTTTCTCGCCGGCGGAATCGCCTTCAACATTCTGCTCGCCGCCGTTCCTTTTTTTCTGCTTCTCGCAACCGGCCTGGTCAATCTCCTGAACCAATCGGCCGAAACCACTTCGGCGGAAGTGCTCCAGATCATCGACAAGTTCATGCCTCCGCATCCCCCGGGTGACTATGGACCAGTGGCGGATGTTCTGCCCGCGGTCATCAAGAGAAGTGGCTCCCTCACCGTCTACAGCGCCATTGGCTTCATCTGGTTCTCGACTCGCCTGTTCGGATCGCTCCGCACCGTGCTTGCGGCGATCTTCGACATCGACACAGACCGCGGGATCATCGCCGGCAAGATCTTCGATATCGAGATGACCCTGGTGTCGAGCCTGCTGCTGGTCGCTTACACCGCGCTCAGCGCCTATCTCGCGATTGCCACCACCCGTGGCGTGCTGATTCTGGCGGATCTGGGGATCCGCAAGGAGCTGATGGGCCAGCTCGAGTACAATCTCGGCCAGATGCTGGCGTTCTCCTTTATCGCGACGATGTTCTTCTGTCTCTACAAATTCTTGCCCCACCGGAAGATCCGGTGGAAAACCGCGCTCATCGCCGCGCTGTTTACGAGCGTCATGCTGGAGGTCGCCAAGAGGGTCTTTTCGGCCTACGTACACTCGTTCAACCCCGGTTCGTTCTACAGCGGCACGGTCGCTGCATTGGTGATTGTAGTTATCTGGGTCTACTACGCCTCTTTCATCTTCATCATAGGGGGCGAGGTGGCGCAGGTGTATGAGCTTCGGCGCGTGCGGAAGAGGCAGCGCGAGGCGTTTGAGGATTGAGTATTATTGGCGATGTTGCCCGGGTCTTCCGGCAAACACACTTTTTGGAGGGCGTCTCGTGCGCAAGTTAGCAGTAGTCGCGGCCGTGATGGCCGTCGTCTCAATCTCGGCTTGCAAGAAGACCGGCGATGGAGAGTACCAGGTTGAGAAGCCAGTAGTTGGAACGCAGACCGACACGATTCATACGCCGACGATCCAGGTCGGCACTGAGACCACGACGGTAGCGGTTCCGAAGGTCAAGATGGATTCCGCAAAGATCAAGACCCCCACGTTGAAAGTGAAGAAGTAACTCCTCACTTACTGGGCCCGGGCACCTCCGCCGCGTCCTGGGAAAGCTCCGTCAGAAATGGCGGGGCTTTCTTTTTTTTCTCGCGGTCCTTGGCCGCGAAGCTATATTTCTCTTGCCCCAGGTCCCGGAGGGCGTAAGCCCGCTAACTCCGTCAGGACCCCGAAGGTAGCAGCGGCATGCGGTGTCTTTCGTTGCTCCGTCAGGCCTGGGGTACTCCCGCCTCGCAATGTCTCTCGCACTAGCCCGCAAATACCGCCCAAAGAGCTTCGCTGACGTTGCCGTCCAGTCGCACGTATCCAATACGCTGCGCGGCGCCATCGCCAGGGGAAGAATCGCACACGGATACCTCCTGTGCGGTCCCCGCGGGGTGGGGAAGACTACCCTCGCCCGAGTGCTGGCCATGGCGCTCAACTGTGAGAACAAGCGCGACGACGGCGAGCCGTGCGGCGAGTGCATTTCCTGTCAACGCATTTGGAGCGGGTCGTCGAGCCTCGATGTAGTCGAGATAGACGCAGCGTCGAACCGTGGGGTCGACGACGCGCGCGATCTTCGGGAGAGAGCGATGTACGCTCCTTCGGGAGACGACCGCTTCAAGGTCTACATCGTCGACGAAGCCCACATGCTCACGCGCGAAGCGTGGAACGCGCTGCTCAAGATCCTCGAAGAGCCGCCGCCGCGCGTCGTCTTTGTCTTTGCGACAACGGAGCCGCAGAAGATTGCCCAGGCCGCCGCGCCCGTCCTCAGCCGCCTGCAGCGCTTTGACCTCAAGCGCATAGGACTCGGCGACATCACAAAGCGTCTGACGACCGTTCTCGAGCAGGAAGGAGTAAAGGTTGAGGAAGACGCGCTGGCAATGATCGCCCGCGCCGCCGACGGCTCGATGCGTGACGCCCTCAGCCTCACCGATCAGGTGATTTCGATTGGTGAAGGCACCGTTACCGCCGAGCGCGTTCGTGAGGCGCTTGGGCTCGTTCCCGAGGACGAATTCCTGGCTATTCTCGACGTCATCGCCGGTCACCGCGCGGGAGAGGTGTTCGGCGCTGTGACAAAGCTCGCTGATGCAGGGATCGACTTCGGCGTATTCCTTTCAGGCTTTGCGGACATGCTGCGCGCCCAGCTCGCAGTGGTGCTCAATGGCAAGGCCGATGGAGTCTCGGCGACCGCAGCTGCGGCGCTGCGGGAGAAAAAGGATCGATTCACCGCTGGAGATCTGCTCCGAATGGTCAGCGCGGTCAACGCACTCGAGCCGACCTTCAAGAAGAGCGGCCAGCAGCAGCTCCTCATCGAGATGCTGCTCGTCAGAATGGCGCTGCTCGACAGGACTGTCGCGCTCGAGGACCTGCTCAAGGGTCTGGGTGCAGAGTCGCCCGCAGGTAGCGCCCAGGGAGAAGCGCCGAGCGGTTCGGTCCGCGCCCAACCGGCGCAGGCGTCAGTGGCGCGAACGGTGCAAAGGCCGGCCACGCGTCCGGGCTATCCTCCGCAGCTGAGCACGCCCAATGCTCTGCCGCCGGAGACGCCAGCGAAGCCCACGATACCGGTAAACGAGGGACAGCTCCGGGAAATGAAGCGCGCAATGGAAGCGACGGCACAGGACTCGAATCGGAGCCGCATGACGCCCGAGGCGCTCAAGGAAGAGCGTATCGGCATGCTGCGGCAGAAGGATCCCGCGCTGGGAGCGGCAATCGACGAGCTGGACCTCGAGCTCCTCGACTGACCTCACAGAGCTCATTCACAACCTGGGACAATGGCTGATTTTTCGAAGATTTTCGAACAGGCGCAACAGATGCAGGCGCGCATGCAGGAGATGCAGGCCGAGCTGGAGAAGCAGACCGTGACCGCAGCGGCCGGCGGTGGCCTGGTGACGGTCGAAGCTGATGGAAAGGGGACGATTACGCGCGTCAAGATCGACCCGAGCGTTGCGGACTCCAAGGACGTCGAGATGCTCGAGGATCTGGTGCTCGTCGCCGTCAACGAGGCCCAGAAAAAAGCCGGCGAGCTCGCGAAGGGCGAAATGGGCAAGCTGACTGGCGGCCTGAACCTCCCATTCAAGCTGCCTTTCTAGCGTGGGCGCGATAGACGATCTGGCCACCGAGCTCTCCAAGCTGCCGGGCATCGGCCGGAAGACGGCGCTCAGGCTGACGTATCACCTTCTCAAGCAGTCGCCGGAGCAGTCCAAGCGCCTGGCTACCGCCCTCGAGACGCTCGCGGAGAAGGTGCGTCCGTGCCCACAATGCTTCAATCTCACGGAGGAGGATTTGTGCTCCATTTGCCGTGACGCGCGCAGGGATACGGGAGTCATCTGCGCAGTAGAGGAAGCTTCCGATATCGGAGCTATCGAGCGGTCCGGCGAGTTCCGGGGCGTGTATCACGTCCTGGGCGGGCGCCTATCCCCACTCGACGGCATCGGGCCGGAAGACCTCACCATTCCACAGCTGGAGACGCGAGTGTCGGCTGGAGTCGTCCGCGAAGTGATAATTGCCACCAACCCGAGCATCGAAGGGGAGACGACCGCTCTCTACGTTCAGCGCAAGCTCGCGCGGTACCCCCTCACAGTCTCGCGCATCGCGCGCGGGCTACCTGTTGGCGGCGATCTCGAGTACGCCGATGGAGTGACGATCGCGCAGGCGTTGACCGCGCGCAGAGCCATGTCATGAGCAGAGAACGCGCGGGCTTCGTAGCGGTGGGATTCATCGGCGGCATAGCTGCCGGCAGCCTCGTCTGGAGCAGAATGCAGCGCCAATATCGCCGCAATCTTTTCAGCAAGTCGGCGCTGCATCGCGTGGCCGCCCTCGGCTACCTTCGGGCGCGACCCACCGTAGGCACGGCGCAGCTCCTTCGCGAGTACGTCGCGTGGGAGCCGAGAGCGATTCTTCGCTCGCGCGGCGCGCGGCTTCTCAGGCAGCTCGAGTCAACTCTGTGACCGGAGCACGATGACGGCCGGCACGGCAAACTGGTCCTTCACGCAAGACGACTTCACCGCGATCACCGATTCGATGAAGCGCTTTCTTGGCGAGACTAATTCCCGCTGCGCGCTTCTCGTCGATCGGTCGGGACAGCTCGTTACAACGGTGGGTGAATCGCTCTCGCTCGACACCACCGCGTTCGCGACGCTCACCGCCGCCGACTACAGCGCCAACGACCAGCTGGCGAAACTCGTGGGCGAGAACGATTTCTCGAGCCTATTTCATCAGGGCGAAAAAGAATCCATCTACGTTGCCGACGTCGCCCGTCGCCTGCTTCTCGTAATAATCTTCGATTCACGCACGACTGTCGGTCTCGTCCGCCTCAGAATGAAGGCCGAGATCGAGGAGTTGACGCTGTTGGTCGATCGCGTATTTTCGCGCGGTCGGAACAGCGCTGCGCCCGATGGGCTGCTCAAGGGCGCGGATGACGAGATCGACAAACTCTTCAACTGGTGAGGAAGAGCTAGCGTGTCGATGATCAACTACGCCTCACGCGAGATCAATTGTAAGATCGTTTACTATGGTCCCGGGCTTGGCGGCAAGACCACGAATCTCGAGCACGTCTACGGCAAGGTTAAGCCCGAGACGAGGGGAAAACTGATATCGCTCGCGACAGAAACAGAGAGGACGCTCTTTTTCGATTTTCTTCCGGTCGATCTGGGAACCATTCGCGGATTCAAGACCCGCTTCCACCTGTACACGGTGCCCGGCCAGGTTTATTACAACGCGAGCCGGAAGCTGATCCTCAAGAACGTAGATGGGATAGTCTTCGTCGGTGACTCGCAGGCGGAGCGAATGGAAGCGAATCTCGAATCGATGCAGAATCTTTACGACAACATGTCAGAGTATGGGTACGATCTCACCCAGATGCCGTTCGTGATCCAGTACAACAAGCGCGACTTGCCCAACGCCGCTCCGATCGATGATCTCCAGGCTGCGCTCAATCCGGGCTGGGAAGTAGAGGAGGCGACCAAGCGTCGCGTCACTCCGGATCCGTACCACGCCGGCGAGAACCTCGTCGAGCAGCTTCCAGGCGGAGAGTGGGTGGAACGCGCGCCGTATTTCGAGGCGATTGCCGTCCAGGGAGATGGCGTGTTCGATACGCTCAAGGCCGTGAGTAAGCTGGTGCTGAAGGCGCTCGCCTAACGGGGCGGTGGGCCTCCGGTGAATCTTCCCAACACCATCACGGCCGGCCGGATTCTCGCCGCGCCCTTTATCGCAGCACTCCCTTTCATCAACGCGCCCGGCGCGCGCCTCACCGCTTTCGTTCTTTACGTGGTCGCCGCCGTTACCGATTACTTCGACGGAAAGCTGGCGCGCACGCGGAATCTCATCACCGATCTCGGCCGCCTGCTCGATCCGCTCGCGGACAAGCTGCTTCTTTTTGCGACACTTATTCCAATGTTCGTGCTGATGGCGCCGCCGAACGACGCCTTCATTCCTACTCGGGCCGAGAGCATGGACGCAGGCCGGCTCCCGTTTCTTACGCCATTCGGACCCATTTTCCTCCCCTGGTGGGTGGTGGCACTCGTGATCGGACGGGAGATCTTCATGACGGTGTTCCGTCAGGCGGCGGCACGGCGCGATGTGGTCATCTCGGCCATCGGCCCCGCGAAATGGAAAACCGGGTTTCAGTCCGTCTGGGTCGGCTCGGCGTACTTCTGGTTTTTTGC
>CATPBN010000283.1 GCA_955652635.1 uncultured Gemmatimonadaceae bacterium | reverse complement strand
GTGTGGTGAAACCCATCGCGTTCCGCAAATCCACTGAGCATGCCCAGTCGCGTCGCAAAGTCCAGCCTGCCGGAGATCGAGTTCGTGCTGCTGCCGGCTCTGGCGCGAACGCGATCGTTGACCTCGAGTCTCGCCGGACCAGCAGTGAAGCCCCCGCTCACGTTGTATTGGTTTTCCAGGATCTTTCGCTCGAGAGTGTCGGGCTGACTGGTCGCCGAGACAGTGCGGTCCGGGCCGGTAGTGCCCTTGAAGGCCAGCGATGCCGCGCTGACTTGTGCCCAGGGACCCCCACCCCCACTCGCCGCGCCCACCGCGGCCCGGAGGTACGCATTCGTGGTCGTCTCGTCGAGCGAGAGTACCGGAGGCCTTCCAAGAGCGGCTGGCTCCATGTCGCGTGTCGCATGGAGGCGATTGACGAATCCATCGATGCTCCAACGCTTGCGAGCAATCCCTACTCTGCCCAGCAACGACAACGCGTCGCCACTTCCGGAAAATCTCGCACTCCTGACCCCGTACTGCTGACCGCCGAACTGCAACACGCCACCATTGTCGTACCGCTTCCCGTAGAAACCTCGATACAGGTTGGTCTCTTCGTTTCCGGTGGCGACGTCGACGCGCGTATACGGATCTGTGTTGTCGACGCGCCAGCTCCGCATGTACAGTCTCAACTCACTCGCGCTTCGCTCGATGCTCAGATGCTCGAGCGTCCAGATCTGGATCGTCGAGAGATCGAGAACACCGCCGCTCGTGTTGTCGAGATTGTCGATCTCGATCCCGTCGTAGTAGACCCTCACCCGGCGAAAGTCACCGTTGAACGTTCCCGTCTGGGGTGTCGCTAGCCAGCCAGACCGAAAAGTCGTGATCCCCGGAATTCGGTCGAGCAGATCGATGAGAGTGAGAGCACCAGTCGCGAAAAGCTGGGCGCGGTTCCACTCGTACTGCGGCCCGATCTCGTAAGTGAGTGGATCGGCAAACCTGCCGATGGGCGCCTTGATGGAATCGATCTTCAGCTTTGCGCTGTCTGACTTGACCCGCGCGCTGTCGTGAGGGGGGGTGGAATCGGTTGTTGACTTTGGCGGGATCGGCACCTGGCTGGTCGGTGGAGAAACCACCTGAGCGTGGAGCGGAGACACGCCCGCGTACAAAATCGCCCCGGCCAGAAGGCCGAGGCGGGCTGGGCTAAGCCTGCGCCCCGAGCACCTTGTCAGCGTACTCTCCCGCGAATGAACTCGATGAAGGTACCCGTTGGGACTCCGGTCGGTCCTTTTGGAATAGTCACGAGATCTGTCTCGGAGTAGGCGGTCCCCGCGATATCGAGGTGAGCCCACGTGTAGCCCTCGGCGAACTCCTTGAGAAACATCGCCGCAGTGGTCGCTCCGGCGGGCCGGCCACCGGAGTTCTTCACATCGGCGACATCCGATTTGATCAGGTCCTTGTACTCGTCCCAGAGCGGCAGCGGCCAACCCGGCTCTCCAGCGCGCTTTCCCGCAGCGAGAATCTCCGCGATGAGCGCGTCGTCCGTCGAAAAGACCCCGCTCGCCGTGTGACCGAGCGCGATGACGCAGGCCCCCGTGAGGGTGGCGGCGTCGATCACGACGTCGGGCTCGAACCGTTTCGCGTAGGACAGGCAGTCCGCGAGAACGAGCCGCCCCTCCGCATCGGTATTGATGATCTCGATCGACTTGCCGTTCTGCGCCCTGACCACGTCTCCGGGATTCATCGCCGTGCCGGAAGGCATGTTGGTCGTCGCACCGATGATGCCCACGACGTTGACCTCGGGCTTCATTTGTCCAATCGCTTCGAAAGTGCCGAGCACTCCTGCGGCGCCGCACATGTCGAATTTCATGAATTCCATTCCCTGCGCCGGCTTGATGGAAATACCACCGCTGTCGAAGCAGAGGCCCTTCCCCACCAGTACCACCGGCTTCGCGTTCGGCTTTCCGCCTTTGTACTCGAGGGTGATGAGTTTAGGATCCTGGGGCGTTCCCTGAGCGACCGCGAGAAAGGATCCCATCTTCTCGGCTTCCATCTCTCGTCGGCCAAGGACGGTGATTCCCATTCCGTAGCGCTTCGCGATGTCTCGAGCGGTCTCGGCGAGGTACTCGGGCGTGCAGAGATTGCCAGGCATCATCGCCAGGGTGCGCGCGAGACTGTGACCCGCGCCCATTGCCTGGCCACTCGCGAGACCGCGACGGCTGTCATCGGTGTTGCTGGTGATGATGGTCGCCTTCTCGAGAGGCTTCTTTCGCTCGGCTTCGGGCAAAGGCGATTTGAGGTCCGCGTACTCCCACGCACCGGCAATCAACCCGCTCGTGATGGCCTCGGTCTCTTCCGGTGAGATCTGTCCCGAGTACCACGCCATTTCGCCAACGCCGAGCCTCTGTGCGTTGCGCGCCGCGAGCGTGGCGGCTCTCCTAAATGATCCCTTTCGATCGGTGACAGTTCCCATGCCGACGAGAAGCAGCCGCCTGGGACCTTTCGCTACGCCCGTGAGATGCAGCGTCTCATCCCGCGATCCACGGAAATCCTTGCTGTCGATGATACGGCTCAGCGCTCCCTGCGTTGCCGTGTCGAGGCCCGCGATTCCCGAGAGCGAGGGGTTCTCACTCAGAGCGACGACCAACAATGCCGTGCCGACTTCCGCCGGGCTGACGGAGTTGATGCCGACGGAGAGCACTATCTAGCTCTTCATCCCAGCGATCACCTGATCGCCAAACCCTGAGGTCGAGACTTCCGTCGCGCCGGGCATCTGCCGCGCGAGATCGTAAGTGACGCGCTTCGACTTGATTGCGTTCTCCATTCCCTTGACGATGAGCTGCGCCGCCTCATTCCAACCCATGTACTCGAACATCATCACTCCGGAGAGAATGACGCTGCCCGGATTGATCTTGTTGAGGTTCGCGTATTTCGGAGCGGTTCCATGCGTTGCCTCGAATACGGCCACGCCGTCTCCGACGTTGCCGCCGGGCGCGATCCCCAAGCCCCCGACCTGCGCCGCGGCCGCATCCGACAGGTAGTCTCCGTTCAGATTTGGAGTCGCGATCACGGAATACTCCCCAGGCCGGAGCAGCAGCTGCTGGAACATGGAATCGGCGATGCGGTCGCGCATTATGATCGCATCGGCGCGAGCCGTGGGCCCGCCCTTGGCGAGCGCGGCCTCAGTGCAGGTATCGTCGGGAAACTTTTCGCGCGCGACTTCGTAGCCCCAGTCGCGGAATGCGCCTTCCGTGAACTTCATGATGTTGCCCTTGTGCACGAGCGTCACGGACTCCTTGCACTTTTCGATCGCATGGCGGATTGCCATCTCCACCAGGCGCTTCGAGCCGAACTCGGACATTGGCTTGATGCCCAGTGCGGACTTCTCGCGAATCTGGCACTTGAACTCCTTCCGGAGATAGGCCCCCAGCTTTTCTGCCTCCGGTGATCCTGCCTTCCACTCGATGCCGGCGTAGACGTCCTCGGTATTCTCGCGGAAGATCACGATGTTGACCTTCTCGGGTTCCTTCACCGGAGCACCAACACCCTCGAAGTAGCGGACAGGACGAATGCACGCGTAGAGGTCGAGGACTTGCCGGAGTGTGACGTTGAGCGATCGGATTCCGCCGCCCACCGGTGTCGTCAGCGGTCCCTTGATCGAGACCCGGAACTCCTGCATCGCGTCGACAGTTTCCTGTGGCAGCCAGTCCTGGAACTGCTGAAACGACTTCTCGCCGGCGAAAACCTCCATCCAGGCGACTGCCCGTTGGCCCCCGTAAGCACGTTCAACCGCCGCGTCGAACACGCGCACCGACGCGCGCCAAATGTCCGGCCCCGTCCCGTCGCCTTCCACAAAGGGAACGATGGGACGATCGGGCACCTTGAGCGCGCCCTTCGCGAATTCTATCGCTTCGCCGCGCGGCGGGACTTTGGCGAACTTATACTTCGTCATTGGCCTCTACAGGGTCGGGGCAAACCGCAAATCTAGTGAAAGCGGGAAGGTCACAAAACCAGCAAAATGGCTCTGAACTCCGTATTCGGACTAATGTCTCAGCTCAGCAGAATTCTTCAAACTACTATTTGTGCGTCAATATTGACCGTGTGCGGGTGCGAAATGGGACCT
>CATPBN010000282.1 GCA_955652635.1 uncultured Gemmatimonadaceae bacterium | reverse complement strand
GCGAGACGAGCAGAATGATCTTGTCTTCAGCGAGAGCTGCCTCAATCGCGGCCAGCGATGCAGGACGTCCCACCAGAAGCGGGATGACTACATAGGGAAAAATGACAACATCCCGAAGCGGAAGGACCGGAATCCGGTCCGACGTCGGGATGCTCTCGTTGTCGCGCTGAAAAGTTTGTGGCAAGACTAGGCTTCTTTCTTTCTCCGCACGGGCGAGATCTCGAGCAGCGGCTGTGTGCCGTTCGTGATGCACGACTCGGTCACCTTGACTTCGACCACATCCTCTCTGCCTGGAAGATCGAACATCACTTCCATCAGGACTTCCTCGAGGATTGCCCGCAGGCCGCGCGCGCCAGTGCCGCGCTTGAGCGCCTTGCCAGCGATTGCAACGAGAGCGCCCTCGTCGAACGTGATCTTGACGTCCTCGAGCCCGAACAGCTTCGCGTACTGCTTGGTGAGCGCGTTCTTCGGCTCTTTGAGGATGCGGACGAGAGCTTCTTCGTCGAGCCCTTCGAGCGCGACTGTGACAGGAAGACGTCCCACCAGTTCCGGAATCAACCCGTAACGAAGCAAATCATCTGGTTCAACCTCAGAGAACATTTTGGTTTGGGCCAACTTCTTGTCGCGCGCTGCGGTGCCGTTGAAGCCGATCTGCCGGCGTCCCGTGCGGGCCTCGATGATCTTCTCGAGCCCGTCGAAAGCACCACCGCAGATGAACAGGATGTCCTTGGTATTGAGCTGGATATACTCCTGCTGCGGATGCTTCCGGCCGCCCTGCGGCGGTACCGAGGCGACCGTGCCTTCAATGATCTTCAGGAGAGCCTGCTGCACGCCTTCGCCCGAAACGTCCCGGGTGATGCTCGGATTCTCCGACTTCCGCGCGATTTTGTCGATCTCGTCGATGTACACGATCCCGCGCTCGCATTCGGCGACATTGAAATCACCGGCCTGTAGCAGGCGGACGAGAATGTTCTCGACGTCTTCGCCGACGTAGCCGGCTTCGGTGAGTGTAGTCGCGTCTGCGATGGTGAAAGGCACGTCGAGAATGCGGGCTAACGTGCGCGCCAGCAGCGTCTTACCGACGCCGGTGGGTCCGATCAGCAGAATGTTGGATTTGTCGAGCTCTACGTCGTCGTCCTTGAGTGACGTGGAATTGATGCGCTTATAGTGGTTGTAAACTGATACGGCGAGTGCCTTCTTCGCCTGCTCCTGCCCGATTACATACTGGTCGAGAACGTCTTTAATCTCTTGCGGCGCCGGGACTTGAGTTATCGCCTCGGCTACCTCCCGCTCTTCATCCTCGGCCAGAATCTCGTTGCAAAGAGCGATGCACTCATTGCAGATGTAAACGGAGGGTCCGGAAATGAACTTCCGGACGGAATCTTTCGATTTCCCGCAGAAAGAGCAGCGAAGATGTTTCTCTTGGGACATAGATAGACGGGGGAACGAGTGATGCCGGTATTAACCCGCGCACCGAAACCTGCTTCAAGATACCTAACAGGCGCGCCGAAAACGGTCAAGCAAGGAATCCGAGTGCATGACTTGTGAAGAAATTCACAAGTAACAGCAGCCCGTGTTTACGCCTTCTTCTTGAGTGCTTCCTCCATCTCTCCGCGGTACGAGATCACGTTGTCGATCATTCCGTACTCCTTCGCCTCGTCCGCCGACATGAAACGGTCGCGGTCGGTATCGCGCTCGATGCGCTCGACCGGCTGGCCAGTGTGCTTGGCCATGAGCTTGTTCATCTCCGATCTCAGGTGGAGGATCTCCTTCGCCTGTATCTCGATGTCGGAGGCCGTGCCGCCGCCCCCGCCCTGAGAGGGCTGGTGGATCATGATGCGCGAGTGGGGAAGGGCTGATCTTTTCCCCGGGCGCCCGGCTGCGAGCAGGAAGGCTCCCATGCTCGCCGCCAGGCCCATGCAATTGGTGTTCACGGGCGATTTGAGGAACTGCATCGTGTCGTAGATCGCCAGACCCGCCGACACGCTGCCGCCGGGCGAGTTGATGTAAATGTGGATGTCGCGCTCGGGATTGTCCGACTCCAGAAAGAGCAGCTGCGCGATGATGATGTTGGCCACGTCATCGTTGATGGGCGTGCCAAGGAAAATGATCCGGTCCATGAGGAGCCGGGAGAAAACATCGTAGGTACGCTCGCCACGGCTCGAGCGCTCGATGACGTACGGCGTGTAGATCGTCGGCATTGGCTCTTCTTCTTCCTTTTTAGGCATTAGTCGAAACGTCATTTCGGTCCAGCAACCACTTGAAGACCTTGTCTTCGGTGATGCTTCTTTCCATTTCCTTCAGACGGCCACTCTTCTCGAGCTGCGCGTAGATCTGGCCCGGGTTGGCTCCTCTCCTTTCCGCTTGCTCGGAGATGCGCGCGTCCAGGTCCTTTTCGGTCGCCGCCAGACCCTCCTTGGCCTCAGCCGCGGTCCTGCAGATCCGGGTGATGATCTCCACAGTCGACTGCAGCAGCTCGTGCTTGGCCTTCGGGTGCTCGCCGCCGGGGTGGACGGAGCCCATGTCGGCGAGGATCTCGATCGCCCGAGGTCCGTGCCGCTGCAGATTGAAGGTGTTCGCCCCCATGGCGGCCGTCGCTTGGCCGCGCGTGTAGGTCTCGAGACTCACCTCGGCGAGACCCGGCGCGAAGCGTGGCAGCACGATGCTTCCGAGCG
>CATPBN010000281.1 GCA_955652635.1 uncultured Gemmatimonadaceae bacterium | reverse complement strand
CCCAGCAGCTTCTGTAGACCGAAAGTGCAGACGCCGATCAGTCCCCCGAGGACGTAGCCGGTGGTGATGATCAGGTTCAGCTCGTTCTGAATCACGTTGCGCAGGATCTCTTCCACGCGATCGACGCTGAAAGCCATCACTTTTCGCTCCACCATGGCCTGCACATCGAGCTTCTTGATAAGCTCCGGCAGCTGATCGTGTATCCACTCCCAGATCACCGGCGCAGCAGAAGCGGCTAGTCGACGGGGCGCCTCGGGATCCTTCTTCGCTTCGAGGTTGCCAAGGATGTCGGAGATCGGCTTCTGGAGGTAGCTCAGTATGGCGTCGTGAATCGCTTTGGAGATCTCTTCTCTGATTTCGGGCTCCTCGAGCAGCCCGACTACCTGCTCGACACCATCCGCCTCGATTGCGTCGAGCACAGTGTCGAATTTCTTCTCGGTCATCATCAGCTTGGCGAATATGCGCTCGTGGAAGCGCATGTCGTCCACGAACCGATTGAACATCGAGTGGAGCGCGCTCCGCAGCTTGACGCGTGTGGTGGGTTGGCCAAGAAACGCGCCGAGCTTGGTCATGGCGACCGGCAAATACGCGGTCGTCGCTCCCTCTAACGCGGTCACAACGGCGGGCGGGATCTTGTCGATCAAGGGATCCCGCGAGGTGAGCATCGCTGCGATGACATCCTCGACGCGCGACTGAAACGCGGCGACCAACTCTGGCCGCGCAAGCTCGGTCTGCAAATCGCCCGGAGTGAGGAGTCGCTCGCCAACCGTACGCCCGAGACTCTTCGCGAGCCTCGCTTGATTCTTCGGAATCGCTCCCTGAAATCCAAACCGCTTTTGCTTCGGATTGAAGAGCATCCACACCGCAACGGTGTCGGACAGTCCTCCCGCCATGGTTCCTACGAAGACGTGGATGCCGAACTGGATCCAGGGGTTGGCGACATTCACCTACTGCGTCGCTGCTCCTACCGGGCTCGATTGGTTGATGGACGCGCCCGCCGAATCCGAGACGGCGTTCTTCGGCGCAACGTCTCCATGTGGCTCGGCTGCGTCGGCGAGTGAGCCCGGACCTCTGGCGAGGAGCGCGAGGTGAATTATCTCGTCCATCGTCGAGACGAAAGTGAACGTCATACTGTTGACGACTTCGTCGGGAATGCCGCGCAGATCCTTTTCGTTCGCTTTCGGCAGCAAGACCTGTCGGAGTCCAGCGCGGTACGCAGCCATCACCTTCTCCTTGACCCCGCCGATCTCGAGCACCTTCCCGCGCAGCGTCATCTCGCCGGTGAGAGCCATGTCGCGACGAACCGGACGCCTGCTCAATACGCTCGCAATCGCGAGTGTAACGGCCGCGCCAGCGCTCGGACCATCCTTCGGGATCGCGCCCGCCGGGAAGTGGACGTGAAGATCGCACTCCTTGAACTCGATGTCGTCCACACCGAGTGTATGCGCGCGCGAGCGTACGTAGGAATACGCGGCGTCAACCGACTCGCGCATCACGTCGCCCAGCTGTCCCGTCACCGTTAGGCGCCCGGAGCCGGGCATCCTCAGTGCTTCGATAACCATCAGATCGCCACCAGTCGCAGTCCACGCCATCCCTGTCACCGCGCCGATCTCCGGCTCCTGTTCCGCGTCCTCGAGCGTGTAAGTCGGGTTGCCGAGTATGTCGTTGACCATCGCGTTATCCACCACCCAGGCGCCCTCTTCACCATCGGCTTTCTTGCGCGCGCGCTTCCGCATCAACGCCGCAATGTTGCGCTCGAAATTGCGGAGGCCAGCTTCGCGTGAGTAGCGATTCGAGATGAAGCCGAGCACTTCGTCGGTGAACTGCATGTCCTTATCCGTGATTCCGTGCTCCTCGAGCAGTCTCGGCAGCAGGTAGCGCCAGGCGATCTCGACCTTCTCTTCGACGGTGTAGCCGAGAACCCGAATGACCTCCATGCGGTCCCGCAGCGGGGCGGGGATGTCGAACAGATTGTTCGCCGTGCAGATGAATAGAATGCTGGAGAGGTCGAACGGCAGATTGAGATAGTGATCGACGAAATTCGAGTTCTGCGACGGGTCGAGCACCTCGAGCATGGCTGCGGTGGGATCTCCGGACGGGCCGCCGCTGGTCATTTTGTCTATCTCGTCGATCATGAGCACTGCATCCCGAACTTGGACGCGACGCAGCGACTGCAGGATGAGTCCCGGCATCGCTCCGACGTACGTGCGTCGATGGCCGCGAATCTCGGCTTCATCACGTACGCCACCAACTGAAATCCGATAGAACGCGCGGCTTATGGACATGGCGATCGCCTCGCCAAGCGACGTCTTGCCGGTCCCCGGAGGGCCGACGAAGCAGAGGATCGGACCGTGTGGGTCGCCACCGCGAAGCTTCCGGACCGCGAGGTACTCGGTGATCCGCTCTTTCGCCTCTTTCAGGCCGTAGTGCCGGCTGTCCAGGAGCTCTTCGACTTTTTTGAGCTCTATGACTTCGTCGCTCGAGGATTTCACGTTCCAGGGGAGCGCCAGCATCCAGTCGAGGTAGGTGCGAATGACCTGATACTCGCTCGAAGCGGGAGAAAGATTTCGCATCCGCTCGATCTCACGCTTTGCTTCCTGCGCTGCCTTCTCCGGTAGATTCGCTTCTTCGAGCTTCTTCAGCGTCTCGATTGCTTCCTTTTCGCCCGGGTCTCCCTCGCCCAGCTCCGACTGAATCGCGCGCAGCTGCTGGCGCAGATAGAACTCGCGCTGGTGCTGCTCGATCTTGATCTCAGTCTGGCGTTTCACATCCTCGGCGACGCGCGCGCGTCCGACTTCGCGTTCAACGCGGCCGAGCAGGAATTTCAGGCGCTGCCCGATGTTGAGCCTCTGCAGGATCTCATCTTTGTCGGAGACCTTGAAGTTGAGATTCGTCGCAGCAAGATCGGCGAAGCGGCCAGGATCCGAGATGTTCATCTTGAGAATCGCAGGCACTTCGTCCGGAATGCGATCGATCAGCTCGGCCAGGGTCTCGGCGCCGGCCACGATCCGGGAGATGAGATCATCGACCTCGTTCGGATCGGGCGCGATTTCTTTAGCCGGCTTGATCCGGACGATCGCGAAGGGCTCGGTTTGCGTCACACCTTCAACGACGATCCGCCGCAAGCCCTGAAGTGTGATCTGAACGGTCTCGCCGGGAAGATTGATGCGCTCATGGACCCGCGCCGCTACGCCAACTCTGCCGACGAATCGCTCGGGGTCAAGCACGTCGTCGTGATCGCCCGTCGCTACTACCAGACCGACGATCAGACCCGATTGCTCGTTGGCCTTGAGGAGTGCGAGGTTCTCGGGCGCGCCCATTTGCACGGCGATAGTGCCAAGCGGGTATACGATCGTCGATCGAAGCGCCATGAGTGGCAGCGTCGATGGAATTTCTGCTTGAAGTATGTCGTCTCTACGCTGCGTTGCGGCCATGCAATCTCTCTCGAGCCAGGTGAAGCGTCGGTTGTTTCAGAAGTTAACGGCGCCTAAGTTTAAAGGCTATGTTCGAAGACCTGAGCGAAAAGCTCGAAGCCACGTTCGGCCGCCTGCGTGGCCGCGGTGTTCTCAGCGAAGCCGACATCAAGGAGGGCCTGCGCGAAGTCCGCCGGGTGCTGCTGGAAGCCGACGTCAACTTCCAATTGACGCGCGAGTTTCTCGAACGTGTCGAGAAAAAGGCCACCGGCGTGAACGCGCTCAGTACGGTCTCCCCCGGACAACAGCTAGTCAAGATCGTCCACGAAGAGCTGACCGCTATGCTCGGGGAGCGCCGGGAAGGGCTCAGGCTCAGCACGGTCCCGCCCTCTGTCGTGATGATGGTGGGCCTGCAGGGGTCCGGTAAGACGACAACGGCCGCCAAGCTCGCACGGAAGCTCAAGGCGGAAGGGCGCTCGACGCGCCTCGTTGCCGCCGATGTCTATCGCCCGGCGGCCATCGACCAGCTCGAGACACTCGGGCGGGACCTCTCAATTCCAGTCTATGCCGACCGGACGACTACCGATGTCGTGAAGATCGCGCGCGCCGGGGTCGCCGAGGCGCTGCGGGAGCGCGACCGGGTGGTGATCATCGATACGGCTGGGCGGCTGCAGATCGACGAGGCGATGATGAATGAACTCCTGCGTCTCAAGGAAGCGCTTCGGCCCGCCGAGATTCTTCTCGTCGCCGACGGGATGACGGGCCAGGATGCTGTCAAGATTGCGCAGGGATTCGACAGTGCCCTCGACGTGACCGGCGTGATTCTCACCAAGATGGATGGCGATTCGCGCGGCGGCGCCGCGTTGTCGATCTACGGCGTCACGAAAAAGCCCATCAAATACATCGGGGTGGGCGAGAAGTCGGACGCTTTGGAGGAGTTCCATCCGGAGCGCATGGCCGGCCGGATCCTGCAGATGGGAGACATCGTCACGCTCGTCGAGAAGGCCCAAGCCTCGTTCGACGAAGCCGAGTCAAAGCGTCTGGAGAAAAAGGTCCGCAAGGAGGGGATGGATTTGAACGATTTCCTCAACAGCATGCGGCAGATCCAGAAGATGGGTCCGCTGGAGGGAATTCTGAAAATGCTGCCCGGCGTGAATACGAAGGCGCTCAAGCAGATGAAAGCCGACCCCAAGCGCATGAAACATGTCGAAGCGATCGTGTTGTCGATGACCCCGGAAGAGCGGAAGAATCCCGGCATCATCAATGGCTCGCGCCGAGCGCGCATTTCCAAAGGCGCGGGTCGCCCGATCAGCGATGTCAACCGGCTGCTGGAACAGTTCCGCGAGATGCAGAAGATGATGAAGAAGATGGCCGGAGGGGGAAGGATGCCTTCTCTGCCGGGGATGTTCGGAACTCGATAACTGCAACTGCAGTTCCACGAGGCTCTGTGCCGAGAATCGGTGCCTAGTTAGATTGTGTGACTCAGTCGTACCGGGTGCGCACCGGATTTACCGGTGACGCGAGGAGCCCGGATTTGGGACGCGATCTGCGTCCCCCCAAGGACCCTCAAGGGAGCAGCAAGAAGATGGTAAAGATTCGACTCCGCCGCGTTGGGCGCAAAAATGCGCCGTTTTATCGCATTCTCGTCGCCGACTCGCAGAGCCCGCGCGATGGGAAGTTCATCGAGATCATCGGGCAATACGCTCCCAGAAAGAGCGAGGGTTCTCTCAACGTCGACGAGGCGCGAGCGAATTACTGGCTCAGCGTCGGCGCTCAGCCCACCGACACCGTCCGGTCGCTCCTTCGCCGCGCCGGCATCCTCAAGCGCCGTCACGAGCAGAGACTCGGAATCGAGCGCAAGACGACCGCGGTTCCCGTCAGCGAAAAGACGGACGACACAGCCGCGACCAGCGCCTAGAGCGCACCCGCTCGATATGCCTGGGCCCGAATACGCGATCGTCGGGCTGATCCGCAAAGCGCAGGGAATTCGGGGTGAAGTTGTCGTCGAGCCTCTGACGGACAAGCCGGACGTGGTGTTTGCGTCCGGCAGCCGTGTTTTTGCGGGCACGACTGATGGAGACCTCGCGATCGCACGCGACGTCAGAGGCCAGAAGGAAATCCCGACTCTGACAATCAGCCGCTCGCAGCCATTCAAAAAAGGACTCATCGTCCAGTTTGAGGAGTTGCGGGATCGTGACAGCGCCGAGCTGTGGCGAGGCCGGTATTTGCTCGCGCCGTTCAGCGAGCTGCCGCCGCTCCAGAAAGATGAGGTCTACTTGCACGATCTGACCGGCATGAAACTGGAGAGCCCCGCCGGGGCCGAGATCGGCAGGGTCACAGGGTTCTACGAGCTGCCGCAGGGCATCATGCTCGAAGTAAATACTTCGCGGGGGAGTGTCCTCATCCCATAT
>CATPBN010000280.1 GCA_955652635.1 uncultured Gemmatimonadaceae bacterium | reverse complement strand
ACACAACACGCGGATGGAGGGTCGCGACTCGTCGGGATCGTCGATGTCGACGAGAGAAGCGCATGGGAGATCATCTCTCACCTCGGTGCCGGCGTCAGCGCCGACGTCGCCGAGGTGGCCGACGCCACGGGACTGTCGCGCGAGCACGCGGCGCGCATGCTGGACATTCTGTGGCGGAGACGTCTCGTTATCAGGTACGACAACGGCTACGTCGCAGTTGGCAGCGCTACCGCTCCGGTTGAGCCGATGAGGCTCGATGCATGATGGAAGGATTCCAGCCCTGGCTGATGGTCTCGCGTTACCAGGCGACGCACCCGGGCGATCCCGAGCGCGGGCCCCTCGTAAGGCTGCATCCATCGGATGCGAGCAAGCGGCTGCTCGAGGACGGAGAGCTCGTCTGGGTATACGGGCCGCGACGTCACGAGATGGCGGTGCTCGTCGTCGATGATACTGTGAGTCCGGGCACCGTGGTCGCCCGCGATGTTCTGGGGATCGCGCCAGCCGAGATCGTTCGCGTCGTGAAGCATGACTTCGACGCTGGTCGAAGCACCCGCAACCTCGGCTAGGAGAGATATTGACGGAACCGACGCGGAAGATGGGCCTCTCGACAACTGCGATTCACGGCGGTGAGACGCGACCAACTCCGGGAATTGGTGTATCCGCTCCGCTGATACAATCCGTCAACTACGCACAGGAACCCGGCACCAGCGACCTCCTCTACACGCGATACGGCAACACACCAAACGCGGAGCGCGTGCAGAAACGACTCGCTCTGCTCGAGGGAGCAGAGGCGGCGCTCGTCCTCGCCAGCGGAATGGGCGCTACCGCGTGCGCGATGCTCGCGCTTCTCAGGCCCGGCGATCATCTGATCTCCAGCTCATGGATTTATGGCGGCACTCGCAAGCTTTTCACGGAAGAGCTGATGGGGATGGGCATCGAAGTCTCTTTCGTGAATCCGCTCGAGCCCCGCGCGTGGCGAAAGGGACTGAAGAAAAACACGCGGGTGATATTCCTCGAATCGCCTGTAAATCCAACGTGCAGAGTGCTGGAGCTGAGCTCGCTCCAATCGCTCGCCCATGCGCAGGGAATCGCGCTCGTCGTCGACTCGACGTTTGCCAGCCCGGTCAACTTCCGGCCGATCGAGCACGGGGTCGACGTAGTGATTCACTCCGCCACGAAGTACCTCAACGGTCATCACGACATCCTGGCCGGCGTCGTGTGCGGGAACGAGCCGCTTATCAACGAAGTCCGACGCAAGATGATGGTGTGGGGACAGGCTCCCGATCCGTTCGCCTGCTGGTTGCTCGAGCGCGGTCTCAAGACGCTCGACGTCAGAGTCAAACGCCAGAACGAGAACGCCATGAGAGTCGCGGAATGGTGCCTGACCCGGCCGGAGATCGCGAAGGTCCACTATCCCGGGCTGCCCAGCCACCCTGATCACGAGATCGCGAAGATGATTCTCGACGGATTTGGCGGAATGTTGGCGATCGAGCTCAAGGGAGGAGGACCCGCGGCGCTCAAGTTCGTCAGGAAGCTTCAGGTATTCACTTACGCAGCCAGTCTGGGCGGCGTCGACTCTCTCGTCATCGAGCCGCGTTTCAGCTCACACGAGCACCTAAGCCCCGAGGAACGCGAGAAAATCGGAATTCCGGACGGCTTCCTTCGGGTGAGCATAGGCATCGAAAACGCGGAAGATCTGATCGCGGACATAGAGCAGGCGCTTCAACAGTAGCGATGATCCGTCTCACCGATGTTGCCAAGGAATACCCGCGCTCGGGTACCGCGCTGGCTCAGATAAGCTTCCAGGTGAAAAAGGGCGAGTTCGTCTTCCTTACAGGACCAAGCGGATCGGGGAAGACGACGATCCTCAAGCTGCTGTACATGGATGACAAGCCGAACCGGGGCGAGGTCTGGGTAAACGGCGTGAGCTCCACGACGGCGAGCGGGCGCGAGATATCCCGGCTGCGACGCAGGATAGGCATCGTGTTCCAGGACTTCCGGCTCCTCGAGGATCGAACGGCAGAAGCGAACGTCAGGTTCGCGCTGGAGGTGACTGGCGCACCCAAGGCGACCATTCGTGCCAAGGTATCGCGCGCGCTCACTCAAGTGGGCCTCGCGTCAAAGGCGACCAGCTATCCCCGCGAGTTGTCGGGCGGCGAGCAACAGCGGGTCGCAATCGCGCGCTCTCTCATCAACGACCCATTCGTTCTCATCGCTGACGAGCCCACCGGTAACCTCGACGAGCGCGCAACGCGCGGAGTCTTTCAGCTGCTGCGCGACATCAATTCATCGGGTACCGCCGTCATCATGGCGACCCACGACCTGGATCTGGTGCGCCGATCCAACTATCGGACCATCGAGCTCAATCACGGCCGGCTGGTTTTTGACTCCGCTGAATCCCCTCTGTCACCACGGCCCTCCGATCCGACGATGGCGGAAGTAGAGGCCGCCGGCGACACGCAAGAGAAGAGCTAGGTGCGATCCGTTAGCGAAGCGCTGACCGCATCGCGGCGAGCGCCGCTCCTCAGCATCCTGGGGGTCGTGACGATCGCCTTCTCACTCTTTGCGTTCGGCTTGTTCGGTCTGGTGGCGATAAATATCCGGAAAGCGCTGGAACAGGTAGAGGAAAGAGTGGAGGTCCGCGCGTTTCTTGAAGACAGCACCGATATCGAATCGGTGGCTGCGGCGATGAAGGACATCGGCGAATTCCCGGAAGTAGCGCGCGTCGAGTACGTCTCGAAGGAACAAGCGCTCGAGCGCGCAAGAAAGGAAATGGGTGAGTTCGCCGATGTCTTCGAGGCAGGCGTGCTGCCGGCTTCGATTGAAGTATACCTCCGGTCCGGGATGCGGGATCCGATGACGGTGAAATCCGTCGCTGATCGTATCAGGACCTATCACTTTGTCGACGACGTCCGTTACGGCGAGGAATGGGTCGAGAAGCTCTACCGCTTGCGGACCATCACGACAGTCGCTGGACTCGCCCTCGGAATAGCGTTCGCCGCAGTCGCGATCATCATCATCGGCGCAACTATCCGAATGACGGTGCTTGCGCGCGC
Source organism: uncultured Gemmatimonadaceae bacterium (assembly GCA_955652635.1). Classification (GTDB taxonomy): domain Bacteria; phylum Gemmatimonadota; class Gemmatimonadetes; order Gemmatimonadales; family Gemmatimonadaceae; genus UBA4720. The sequence continues at coordinate 2,268 of CATPBN010000280.1, read as the reverse complement.
GAAAGAGATATCGATAATGCGGCTGGTCGGCGCGACAGACATGTTCATCCGCCTTCCCTTCCTCATTGACGGGCTGGTGAAGGGAGTGCTGGGCGGTTTGCTGGCGCTCGTTTTCGTCTGGGCGGCCAACCGGGTGGTCAACGAGTACTTCATCCAGACGATATTCTTCAGTCGAGAGATGGTTTTTCTTGGAGTCGTAGGCGGCGCGTTCATGGGAGTGCTCGGATCTCTCGTCTCGGTTGGGAGACACCTACGCCGAGTCTGATTCGAGCACGGTGTCTGGGCGTCTGTTGCGCTCTGCTACTCTCATCTCGCCTTCCCGCACAGCAGACCGAAAGCGCCGAAGCACGGGTCAACGCGCAGCGGGACGAGCTGGCGCGGATAAGAACGGAGCGCGACGAGCTTGAAAAGAAGATGAGCGGGCTGCAGAACACCGCGCACGAGCTGCGTGACGAAGTGAATCTTCTCGACAAGCAGCACGATGCGACCGCGCGCATGGTGAGCTCACTCGATCAGCAGCTCGTCGCGATTACCGACGAAGTCAAAACCACGACGAGCGACCTGGCGAAGTCTCAGCGAGAAGCGAGCATGAAGCGAACGGTGCTCCAGCGACGCCTCATCGAGATCTACAAGCGAGGGCCCCTCTACTCGGCGGAAGTCTTGTTCTCGGCGCAATCGGTGGGGCAGCTCGTCGCGCGATACAAGTACCTGCATCTGCTGGCTCTGAGGGACAAGGGTCTCGTTCAACGCCTGGACGAGCTCCACGACAAAATGGAATCGCAGCGCGCGCAGCTGGTGCGGCTGCAGAACAGCGTGATCGAGAACCGTTCGGCAAAGGAACAGGAGGCGGCCCGACTGGCGGAGCTGGAGACGCTCCAGGCGCGGAATCTCTCCCGCGTGCAACAGGATGCGAAGCGCACGAAGGCGCGCCTGGCGGAGCTGGAGAAGAGCGAGGCGCGTCTGAATAACTTTATCGCCTCATTCGAGGCCGAGCGTCGGCGAGCGTCGGGACGAGCTGGAGCCGTGACACTGTCGCCGAGCTCGATCCGCACGACTGACATCGGAAGGCTGGATTGGCCGGTAAACGGCGTATTTCTGTATCGGTTCGGTCGGTTCGTAAATCCGAACAACACGACCACTCGATGGAACGGGATCGGCATCAGCGCGGCTGTCGGCACGCCGGTCAAATCAGTTTCGGCGGGGACGGTCGCCTATGCGGGACCGATGGGCACCTACGGAAACACCGTCATTCTCGAGCACGGCGGCGGTGACTATTCCGTGTACGGCTCACTCGACCGGATCGATGTGCGAAAAGGAACGCGTGTGATCAAAGGGCAGGCGGTGGGAACTGTCGGCATCAGCGATCCGGCGCTCGGATCGCATTTGCACTTCGAGATCAGACGCGGCGGACCCGCGGTAGACCCGGCGGAGTGGCTGCGTGCCGCACGATAGGCGTCGGGCTGGCTACCGAGACGGAAGTTGGAAGCGCAACGGTGCTCTTACAGCAACGTCCCGTGGAGCACCATGAACGCGACTGAGAAATAGATCACCAACCCTGTAACGTCTACGAGCGTGGCAACGAAAGGTGCTGACGCGCTCGCGGGATCGAATCCGATGCGCTTCAGCAGAAATGGCAACATGGATCCTGCCAGAGATCCGAACCCCACTATCCCGACCAGAGAGAAGCCTATCGCTATCGCAAGCAACAGGTAGTGAGGACCGTAGTTGAAGATGTGCAGGTCCTGCCAGACCACGATCCTCGTGAACCCGATGATCCCGAGGATCGCACCGAGCACGAGCCCCGTCGGCAGCTCGCGGAGCGCGATGCGCCACCAGTCCCGCAGCTTCAATTCCTGCAGCGCAAGCGCGCGAATCACGAGCGACGTCGCCTGGGACCCGGAGTTGCCGCCGGAGCTCATGACGAGCGGGATGAACATCGCGAGCACTGCGGCCCTCTCGATCTCTCCCTGAAACCGCTGCATCGCTGTGGCCGTGAGCATCTCGCTCAGAAAGAGTGCGCACAGCCATCCGGCGCGCTTCCGGATCATGTCCAGGAAGCTGATCTCCATGTAGGGAGCGTCCAAGGCCTCCATGCCTCCGAAGCGCTGAACGTCCTCGGTCTGCTCCTCGACCAGCGTATCGATTACGTCGTCGACCGTGACGATACCCAGGATGCGCCGCAGATCATCGATCACCGGAACCGCCAGCAGATTGTATTTGGAGATCAATCGCGCTGCGTCTTCCCGGTCGGTGTCCGCGGCTACCGTT
>CATPBN010000279.1 GCA_955652635.1 uncultured Gemmatimonadaceae bacterium | reverse complement strand
GAGAACGGCGACCTGCACATCGCTTGATACTTGAGCGCGAGCCGCTCCGGCTCGCGCCCAGCGTTGAAGCGCTCTATCCTGGCTGATATATCGCCAGGGGAACGCCTCGCTTTATCAGTGACTGATGGCAAAGAACCATGTGCCGATCATCGGACCCCGTGGAGGCCGGCTCCCCGGCGCCGGGGCCGGCGTTCCCGGTGCAGGTGCAGGCGCGGGTCCGTACTCGGGTTGAAAGAGATAGGTCATGTGCCTCACCGGATCGACGGCGATCGTCTTCGCGCCACGCATCGTCGGCACCGTGGCTACCACAGTGTACTTGTCAGGTGAATCCTCGTGGACGACAGTGACATTGCCATCTCGCCCAGCGGGGATGTAGATCAGCTTCTCTGAAGCATCCCACCCGAGCGCATCCACTCCGTCACCGTTCGCGATCGTCGCCACGACCCGACCGGAGCCGGGATCGATGACCACCGACGTCTTCCCGCAGCCCGAGAAAATTCGATTCGACGAGCGGTCGAACGCGATTCCCGTCGGGCCGTCGCACGGCGCAAGGGGCCAGGATGAGAGCACCTTCATGGTCTTTGCATCGATCACCTGCATCGTGTTCTTGCTCTCGTTGTTCACGAAGATCTTGCCTTTGCCATCACTTGCCGCGCCTTCCGGGGCATCGTCCTCGAGCTGGGCCACGCCCACGATGTCGCCAGTCCGCGAATCGATCGCCGTTGCGGTCCCGATCGGACGGCTGTGATTCGTGAGGATGATTCGATCAGAGAAGTCATCGTACATGATTCCATCGAGACCACCGCTGGGCACGTGGACCTTCTTGATCACGGCCAGGGTTTTGAGATCGAACATCGTCACGGTCGAATCGCCGCCGTTGGTGGTGAATCCGTGATTTGACTTGGGGGCCAGTGCGATGCCGTGCGTGCGCGGCGTGTCCAGAATATCCCCCAGCACTTTTCCCGTCGGACCGTCGATCACCATGACGTGCGTACCGCGCGACACGAAGACACGGCCGGTGCCAGGCTCGGCAGTCAGATAGTCAGTGCCTCCCTCACCCCCGATGCTGAACCTTGCGACCTTGAATGTTTGCGCGCGGCCGAGGTGCGGAGCGGCCAGACTGACCGCCAGGAAAACGGTTGAAATTGAAAGGGAGTACTTGGTCATTGGGTCCGCGGAGTGGATGCAGATGAATCTGCGCCGAAGCTCGCTCCAGTGCCTGGGAGTAGGGTCGGCGGGCTAAGAAATATACGTTCCAGCGCCTCAGACGTTGATCATGCGTCAGTCTTTCCCGTGATCCGGCGGAAACTCAACGACGGCCTTTCCGTAGGAAGGGGATACAACCAAGCCCTGTCCGCGGATCCCACTGGACGCGCGTGTGGATACCGGTCGGAGCTGGACTCTTCATTTTGGCGTTGACTGGATCGGCCGTCGCCGTTCCGCAGCTCCGGCTGCTCCACGCGTCTCAGGCGCTGATTTACGTGGCTGTCATTCTACTCGCGCGCCGAAATCGTGCCTCGGGATTTGGAGCCGGCATCGCCAATTGCCGTGGCGTGGACAGCCTCCAGTTGTTGGTAACTCACAACGTCCAGGGCGGAGCGCGAGCGCTTTGGACCCTTCTGCATACGAGTCAGCTACGCCGGCCCGGCACGGTGATGGTGTTCGTTGGCGGCGGCGGCCATTTTGTTCTCATTATCGCGTGCCTGGCGGCGTTCGGTCAGCTTCAGCCGGGCAAAAAGGAGTGGAGGCAGTTCCTTCGGGTGCAGTGCTCGCACTAGCTTGTTTCGTGTGATTGTCGCCACCATGCTTCCGCGCTAGAATCCCAGCTGTCACACGGCCCGCGCCCCAAAGGCTCGCGCTGCGGCGATAGACATTCGCGTTCCACACTGAACCTGCTGCGCATCGCTCATGGCAAGACGCAAACTGCCTCTGTCGTTCGTTTTTCTGTTGCTCGCCACCTGCAGGGACAGTTCCGCGCCCGCCAGTGTGACAGCACCGACGCCGCAGCCTGTGTCAGTACTCACGCAGCACAATGACAACAGCCGGTCAGGCTGGAACGCCAACGAAACCGCGTTGACCACTGCTAATGTCAACGTTCAGCAGTTTGGCGAGGTGTTCACGCTCCCCGTCGACGACCAGGTTTATGCCCAGCCGCTGGTCGTCGGCCATGTCAACATCGGCGGCAGCTACCACAACGTCGTCCTCGTCGCGACGGTCAACAACACGCTCTATGCATATGACGGCGACAACGGCACACTGTACTGGCAAAGGAACTTCACGGCGCCCGGCATGCGGCCGCCCCAACACGTCGACATGACGGGGGCGTGCAATGGCACGTACAAGGATTTCAGCGGCAACATCGGGATCGTCGGTACTCCGGTGATCGATGCAGGCAGAGGGACGATGTATTTCGTCGCCCGCAGTACTACGGGCAGCACGTTCGTTCAGTTTCTCCATGCCGTGAACATCGTCGATGGGAGTGACATTGCCGGCAGCCCAACGCAAATCGCTGCCAACTCCACCGGGAATGGCGACGGAAGCGTCAGCGGCGTGATTACTTTCGATGCACAGCGCCAGAACCAACGTCAGGGCTTGACACTGCTCAACGGCATAGTGTATGTGACTTTTTCATCCCACTGCGATTGGGGCCCGTATCATGGATGGATACTGGGATACGACGCTTCGACCCTGCAGCAAAGCGTTGTCTACAATGCCACGCCCAACGGATACGCGGGGGGCATGTGGGAAAGCGGGACCGGCATGGCTGCGGATGCCGCGGGCAACCTGTACGTGGTGACGGGCAACGGCACCGTGGGGGACGCTGGTGATCCGACGAACCCGACCAATCGCGGCGAAAGCGCGCTCAAACTCACCCCGACCGGTTCGACATTGCGGGTCGCGAGTTATTTCACGCCCTACAATTACCAGTTCCTCAACGACAACGACCTGGACTACGGAGGAATGGGTGCGTTCCTGATTCCCAATTCAGGATTTTACCTGACCGGGGGTAAGGATGGGAACCTGTATCTGCTGAACAAGGATGCGATGGGCGGCTACCTGACATCCTCCAACCAGGTGCAGCAAGTCGTTCCGCTGAGCAGCAATGCCAACATGCATTGTCAGCCTGCCTACTACAAAGGAAGCTCGAAGGAATTCGTCTACGTATGGGCTGAGAATGATCCGCTGCGCGCGATCCAGTTCGACCGCGCCAGCAACTTGCTGAGCCCACAGGGGCAGGTTTTGTCCACCGCAGCGGGACCGACCGGCCAGAGCGGGGCGGTCTTGTCGGTTTCGTCCAACGGCTCGCAGGATGGGACCGGCATTCTGTGGGCGTCATACGCGTCCACCGGTGATGCAGAACATGCCGTAAGCCCTGGAATACTGAGAGCGTTCGACGCGAATGACTTAGGCAAGGAGCTGTGGAACAATCAACAGAATAGTGCTCGCGACGCAGCGGGCAATTACGCGAAATTCGCCGCCCCGACGATCGCCAACGGACACGTGTACCTGCCGACTTTTTCCAACAAGGTCGTCGTGTACGGATTGCAGTAACGGGAGCAAGCGTGCTGCACCGCTCGTCCCTCGACGAAGGCCACAATCACATTGCCAGCTTGTTCGCCGCGTTGAGCGCGGAAACCTTGTAACACTCAGCGAGCGTCGGATAGTTGAAGACGGTTGAGAGGAAGTAGTCCAACCCGGCGCCAAGTCCGAGCACCGCTTGTCCGATATGAAGGAGCTCAGTGGCGCCCGTACCGATGATGTGCACGCCGAGCAGCCTTCGGTCCCCACGGTGGAAGAGCATCTTGAGAAGGCCACTGTCATCGCCGAGGATCTGGCCGCGCGCGATCTCCCGGTAGCGTGCGATCCCGATCTCGTACGGTACTTTGCCCTTCGTCAGTGTCTGCTCGGTCGAGCCGACCATCGAGATCTCCGGCACCGAGTAGATGCCGATGGGAAAGTGGTCCGCCATCGGCGCCGCTGGCACACCAAGCGCGTGGCAGGCGGCGAGGCGCCCCTGCTCGCTTGACGTCGCGGCGAGACTCGGATACCCGATGACATCGCCAGCTGCGAAGATGTGCGGCACCGAACTGCGGAAGTGCGCGTCCACCGCAATGCGCCCGCGATCGTCAGCGGCGAGCCCGGCGTTCTCGAGCGCCAGCGCTTCCGTCGCGCCGGCGCGTCCCACCGAGAAGAGAGCCATGTCGGCGACGATGCGCTTGCCCGACTCGAGTTGCAGCACGGCGCGCTTCGGCGGGCCGTCGTTGACTGTCACTCCCTCGACTGCTTCGCCAAAACGGAAATTCACGTTTCGCTTTCTCATCTGATGTATCAGCTCGTCCACGATCTCGGCGTCTATGAACTCGAGCGGCCTGTCGCGGCGGTCGATTACCGTAACCTCGATGCCGAGGGACGCGAACATCGATGCGTACTCGATGCCGATCACTCCGGCGCCGACGACCGCCAGTGTGCGCGGAAGTCGCTTGAGAGCGCCGATGTCGTCGCTCGTGATGATCGTCTCGCCGTTCGATTCGATGTTCGAGGGCGGCACGGCGCGCGTTCCACTCGCGATGAGGACATTAGCGGTGGAGATCTCGCGCCAACTCTCGGTGCTGGTGACGCGTATGCGGTGCGGATCGACGAACGCAGCATCGCCGCACATCACTTCCACCCCATTGCGCGACAGCTGGTTGGAGATGACCCCTCCCTCACGCGCAACGACTTCATCCACGCGAGAGAGCAGCTCCGATACTGTCGGCCGCTGCACGGTCCGTGTGCTGCCGCCGTCGGGACGCGCGGCGGCGGCGGCGAAGTGCAGGACGGCCTCGCGAAAGGTCTTGCTGGGGATCGTGCCGGTGGCGAGACAGGTTCCCCCGACTGTGGTTCGACGCTCGATCAGGGCAACGCGCTTGCCGAGCTTCGCCGCCTGCACCGCGCCGCGCTGGCCTGCCGGACCACTGCCAATGCAGATGAGATCGTAGTCGAAGGAGTCGCTCACGGATCGCCCAAGCTACAAGCGGCGCGGCGGGTTGGCCATGTCGACATGGAACAGGCATTGCGCGAGGGCTTAGCAATGAAATGCAAGACGGCATATCTGATTATCAATCCGCGGCTCGGCAAGAAGGTCAATGCGCTGACCGCCATGATCGCTGCGCTTTCAGCCGGGGGCTGGAAGACTGACATTGCAATCAAGGAATTCGGCGGGCACACGCGGCGGCTGGCAAGGAAAGCAGCCGAAGCGGGATATGATCTCGTGATCGGATTTGGGGGAGATGGGACGCTGAATCAAGTCGTCAATGGCGTCATGGCGGCCAAGCGTCACGGGTGTATTGTCGGAATCATTCCCGGCGGGACCGCCAATGTCTGGGCCCATGAGATCGGTATGTCGGAAGAACCGGTGAAAGCCTCCCTCCTTCTAATCAACAGTGAGGGATGCAAGGTTGATGTTGGGCATGTTGCGGTGGACTCTCTCCCCTTCGCTCCAGGAAATAGGGATGGACAGAACGAGGAGCGGCAAGCGCGCCGAGGCAGGCATCATTTCCTCCTGATGGCCGGACTGGGAGTGGATGCCGCCATTATGAGCCAGGTGCCCACATCGCTCAAGGAGAGAATCGGGAAGGCGGCCGTCGCGCTCGCGGCGGTCAAAACGCTGCCCTCCCAACGCGCGTTCCCGATTGAGATATGGTCGTCGGACGAAGGAACGAAGGAGACCATGCGCTGGAGAGGCAAGGCGCTCCAGGTCATAGTCGGCAATACCCGCCGGTACGGGAACTTCGCTGAAGCGACGCCAGACGCACTCATCGATGATGGGGCACTGGACGTGTGCATCATTACAGCTGGATCCCCTCTCAGCACAATCGAGCAGATCCTCTCCATACTGCTGAATCGCAACCCCCGCAATGGGAGTTCTGAACGCTTTCGTGCTTCGCACTTCTTGATCAGAGCGCCCGCGTCAATCGACCTGCAACTGGATGGCAGTCGTGTGGAGCTCGACGACGGCAGCCCAGCATCGGAAAGGACGGAACGTCGGCAGGAAAAGAACCCGGGGGCCGTCATGGTCACCTACCGCTTCGATGCTATCCCGGGAGCGCTGCGCATGGCCATCCCGTGTACCTATAATGGCGAGCTGTTTGGGAATGGATCCGCGAAGGAAATCGCGCGGCCCCCGAAGCAGCAGGGCGCAGATCAAGGCGCCTTCCGCGCCGGGACGCGGAAATCGAAGGACGTGCGACACCAGCCGCAACGGCTCGACGCGCTGCTCGAGCATGGTAAGAAGGTCACCGTCGTTGGGGTCGGCCTGAATCCCGAGCGAAAAACGACCTACATCGTCGCCGGTGAGATCTCTGAGAAGAAAACGGGCCGATCCAAACCGGTTGCGGTGCGCATCGACCGCAACACGACTCTCGTCGGACCTACGGGACAACCGCTTCCGATCACCTTCGCGGGAGGGCTTCTGGAGAACACTGTGATCGTCGTGGAGGGCAAGCAGAGTAAGCGCGGCGTCGTCCGGGCGAAGCGCGTCATCGTGGTGACGTAGATCGCGAGGGTCTCATTGCACTGCACGTTGGGCGGCAACCGGTTCCCACCTCTGGCCGGTCGGGAGACTAACGCCGACAATTCCCCCGATCAGGGCGCCAAATGGCGGGAGAGCGAAAAAATCCAGAAGCCGCAAACCGCAGACGTCGGTATGACAGGGTTGTGCGTTGACCAAAACCGCGGCGATGAGGCCGGCCAATGCCCCAAACACAAGGCCGTGGGCGAAGTGTCTTCCTCTCGAGGATCCGCGAAGAACTTCAAGGCGACTGATTTCGAGAGTGCTGTATCGGAGTCGATCACAGTTTGTGCATTGGTCTATGATGAGCGAGTCTGGGGTAAGGTTGCGCAGATGCCCGACAATAAGACGGCTGTCTGTTCCCGCCACGAATCGAATCGTAGCGCCGGGTGCAATGGTTGATGGCGCAACCGCGCGGACGACGGGGATACCCGTTTCCACCGGAGGCGCTCCTCCGCTACACGCTACGACCGTCATGCTAACGAAGAGAGCGACGCCGACTGTTCTGACAAACACTGCTCTTAGCATTTCGATTTCCTCGAATAACCCGCGAGTCAGCGTACGCTATTTCTGATATACAGCCAGTGGGATAACACCTTTTGCACGGAGGGTGTGATTCGAACACGGTACGCTCTTAACGTACACTGAACGCCCCAGACAGTGGCAACGAAAAACCCTGCAACTGGTGTAACTCGTTGCAGGGTTTGAGATT
>CATPBN010000278.1 GCA_955652635.1 uncultured Gemmatimonadaceae bacterium | reverse complement strand
CTCAAGGGCTCCTTACGTCCCACGAGTGAGCTCCGTGGTGCGGCGCAGCAAATCCACTTTCTGTCTGTAGCTGGCGGACAACATCTCGACGAGCATTTTGTTCGCGGGATCGCGTGCAAGCGCATTCCGCGCCTCTAGAATTGCCTCGTCGATCGTGCGCAGGCTCGCCTTGAGCTGGGCGACCGTCTCGGGAGCAAGAGACGCTTCCTGCTGATCGAGAAGATCCTGAAGCATGCTTGCCGTCCGCAGGTAGTTATTCTCCTCGATCGTGAAGGCGGCGAGAATGGCAGGCGTTGCCTCAGCTGAAGAATTGTTGCCAACTGAGCGACTGTTTCTCGCGTCAGAGTAGTGCCCGCTCATGTACAAGACCGTCCCACCAGATGACACGACCGCAACCAGAATCGCGGCCGCGGCGAGCACGTATCGACGCTGCCAGATGCGGGACCGCGAATCGGGGTTAGTTGCTCTCACTGCGGATTCGTCCCGCGAGATGGCCGACCGAATGTTCGACCACGCTTCCGCCGGAGGATCAATGGATTTCGGTAGCTCCGCGGCGCGAGCCAGAATTCGCTTCAGGCTCTCTACCTCGGCAGTGCACAACGCGCAGGCGGAAACGTGCTCTTCGACCGGTGGACGTGCTTCTTCGGTCAGATCGCCGGTGACGTAATCGTCCAATAGATGCTTAATGACGTCGTGTGTCATCTCAAGACTCCAGTCTCTCTCTCAATAGTCTGCGGGCGCGATGCAGCTGCGCCTTCACTGTTCCAACGGTAACGCACAATTGCTCGGCGATTTCCTGATGCTGATAGCCCTCGATATCGTGGAGCACGAATGCGAGCCTGGCCCCTTTGGGAAGCGAGGCCATTGCGCTTTCCATGTCCATCCTCGACTCCACCCCGCTCGACCTTGCCGCACCAGCGAGGCGCGAAGTGTCTTCCATGGGGAGCACCCTCGCCGTGCGCCGCTGATCACTTCTCGAGTTCTCCAGCATCGTGTTGACCGCAAGTCGATGCAGCCACGAGGCGAATGCGGAATCGCCCCGAAAGGTATCGAGCCTGCGCCATGCTTTTATGAAGACATCCTGCAACAACTCAGTGGCGTCGGACGTGTCGCCAGCCTTGAGGCGGAGACAGAGCGCGTAGATGCGTGGTGAATGCTCGCGATAGAGGAGCTCGAATGCATCGACATCGCCAGCCTGGGCGCGTCGAACTCGCTCCAGCGCGGCAGCTCTGTCTTCAGCACTCGTTGACGGGTAGGTCCCGATCGTATCCGATACCACCGCGCTCGTCTTCATCTCAGGCGAAACTAAGATGCCACTCGCCGCCCCAGGGTTGGAAACCCCGGAGGGTGGATTTCAAGAGTTACGGCTGTCCAGGAGGGCTCGAGGGAGAAAACGGCGCGCCGAGCAGCTACTCGATGTCGCCGCCAAGGTCGAACTTGGAGCGCGTCAAGCCGACGATTCGATCGAGCCCGGCCTTCACTTCGGGTGGCAGATCACGGCGCGCCATCAACCGCTCCGCTTCCGCGCGAATCGAATCGAGGGCCTGCATGAAGTTTCCCTTCTTCAGTTTACCGGTATCGTCGGGCATATGTCGTAAGGGGTAGAGGGCTGGGTATTAGGAGCAATGAATGCCGCTCGGGCTGGCAAAGGAACGGAAGGTTCATCCGGATGCTTTGGATGACAACACGGATCAAATGGATCGCTCCAGATAGCGTGACAGTCTCGCGGTGGAGGTTTGTCTTTTGGTTATTCGAAAGAGAGATCCGTGCTGGCAGCGCCAGGAGCATCCCGAGCGGCAGTTTACCTTCGAGCGCCGACATGATTAGACGGGTGCCAGCTGCGGCGGCTTAACGGACGGAAGCTGCGGCACTACACGCCGCTCGCCAACCTGTTGACGCCACATCGCGTAATAGAGTCCGGTTGTCTCCAGGAGATCCGCGTGCTGGCCCGCTTCGACGATCCTGCCCCGCTCGAGCACGTAAATCCTGTCCGCGTGCATCACCGTCGACAGGCGATGCGCGATGAGAATGGTAATCACCTCGCGCGAATTCGCGACGTCGCGCATCGTGCGGCTGATCTCCTCTTCGGTGAGCGAGTCGAGAGACGACGTCGCTTCGTCGAATACGAGCAGATGGGGGTTACGGAGGAGTGCCCGCGCAATCGAGAGCCGCTGCTTCTCGCCGCCAGAGACCTTCACTCCGCCTTCGCCGATTACCGTATCGAGGCCTTTATCCGCTCGAGCCAGGAGAGTGTGAGCTGCAGCCTTGTGCAGGACATCGAAGCACTCTGCGTCGGTTGCATGCGGATTGACGAATTTGAGGTTCTCTCGAATCGTGCCCGAGAAGAGCTGAGCGTCCTGAGTCACGAGCCCGATTCGTTCCCGCAATCGATCGAGGTCGACGGAATTGCTGGGCAGTCCGTTGTATAGTATGCGTCCTGCTTTCGGCGGATAGAGACCAACGAGCAGCTTCACCAGCGTCGTCTTCCCCGCTCCCGAAGGACCTACGAATGCGATCGTTTCACCGCGCTTCACCGCGAACGATATGTCGGTAAGAGCAGGCGTCGTCGCGGTCTGGTGCATGAACCCCACGTCCTCGAACTCCAGATCTTCGATCTCCGCCAGTGGAACCGGAGCGGCCGGTCGAGGATCCTTAGGCGTCTCGAGAATCTTCCGGAAATTGATCAGCGAGACTTCTGTCTCCCGAAACACGTTGATGATGTTGCCGAGCTCCTGCATTGGTCCGAAGATGAAAAACGAGTAGAACAGGAGCGAGAAGAACTGGCCGACGGTGATCTTCTGGGTGAAGATCAGGTAGAGCATCATGAAGAGAATCGCGGTACGCAGCAGATTGACCGTTGTCCCCTGAATGAAGCTCAGGCTGCGGATGTACTTCACCTTCTTGAGCTCGAGATTGAGGATCTTCTGGGTAGTCGCATTCAACCGCACAACTTCCTGATCGGCGAGCCCTAGACTCTTCACCAGCTCGATGTTGCGGAGTGACTCGGTCGTTGAGCCGGCAAGTGCCGTCGTTTCCGCAACGATGATCTTCTGCATCGACTTGATGCGTCCGCTCAGGGACCAGCTCAGAATTCCGAGCAGCGGCACGGTAGAGAGAAACGCGGGGACCAGCATCCAATAGACGTGCCAGGCGTAGACGATCACGAACAGAACGCCCACGAGCGTAGTGAAGATCAGGTTGATAGACAGCGAGATGAACTTCTCGACATCCGAGCGCACCTTCTGGAGCTTGCCCAGCGTCTCGCCGCTGCGCTGATCCTCGAAGACCGAGTAGGGCAGCTCCAGCGAATGCCGGATTCCATCCGAGTACATCTCGGCGCCTACGCGCTGGACGATGACGTTGACGAAGTAGTCCTGGAAGTTCTTGGCGACCCTCGAGACGAACGCGACTCCCATCGCCATGAGAAGCAGCTTGCCGGCGCCCATGATGAATTGCGACGTCTGATATTCGCGGAACCGCGTCGCGTAGTCGTCAATGACGTGACGGAAGATGAGCGGATCCAGAAGCGAGAAGACCTGGTTAGTTGCCGCCAGCACCAGCGCGAGCAGAATCAGCGAGCGGTATTTGCGGAGATACGAGTAGAGGAGAGACACCCACGGATACTATTGGAGTGTCATCGAGCTTGCAAACCTCACCCGATCTTGCG
>CATPBN010000277.1 GCA_955652635.1 uncultured Gemmatimonadaceae bacterium | reverse complement strand
ATCGCGCTCTGCCTCAGGGATCTGTCGCGGATTCCGCTTGTCGCCGGCTTTCTGCGGAACCCAGACTCGTCCGTCATTCCTCAAGGATTCACTCATCAAGGTCAACTTCGACTGATAGTCTCCGCTGACAGGGATGCAGGTCGGGTGGATCTGGGTGAAGCATGGGTTCGCGAACGCCGCGCCGCGCTTATACGCGCGCCAGATCGCGGTGGCGTTTGACCCCTGCGCGTTGGTGGGCAGATAGAACACATTGCCGTATCCGCCCGATGCGATCACGACCGCGTCGGCGAGGTGCGATTCGATGGCGCCGGTGACGAGATTGCGGGTCACGATGCCGCGAGCCCTTCCGTCGATGACGACGAGGTCGAGCATCTCGGTGCGCGGATACATCTTGACGCCGCCCTCAGCGATCTGGCGCTCGAGGGCCTGGTACGCGCCGAGCAGAAGCTGCTGCCCCGTCTGCCCGCGAGCGTAGAATGTTCGCGACACCTGCGCTCCACCGAACGACCTGTTGGCCAGAAGGCCGCCGTACTCGCGTGCGAACGGCACTCCCTGCGCCACGCACTGATCGATGATGTTGACGCTCACCTCGGCCAATCTGTAGACGTTGCTCTCGCGCGAACGGAAGTCGCCGCCTTTGATGGTGTCGTAGAACAGTCTGTAAACGCTGTCCCCATCGTTTCGGTAGTTCTTGGCGGCGTTGATTCCTCCCTGCGCAGCGATGCTGTGCGCCCGGCGCGGTGAATCCTGAAAGCAGAAACACTTTACGTTGTAGCCGAGCTCGCTCATGGTTGCCGCGGCGGCGCCGCCAGCGAGTCCTGAGCCGACTACCACGACCGTGTATTTCCGTTTGTTGGCCGGACTCACCAGCTTCATCTCGAAGCGGTGCCGATTCCATTTATCCGCGAGCGCTCCGCTTGGAGTGCGGGCGTCGAGGCGGAGAGTCATCGTAGGATTCCCGAAAAGACCGCCACTGGAACGGCGGTGAACGCGGCCCACACGAACGCCGCGATCAGCAAGGAGATCCGCCTATGGAGTGGCGTGGGCGACGGCGGGCTCACACCGATGCTTCTCAAGGAGCTCCACGCGCCGTGAAAGAGATGCAGACCAAGCGCAATCATCGCGACCACATAGAACAGAGTGACCCACCAGATCCTGAAACTCGTGACGACGTTGGCGTAAACGTCTTGGCGACTGAACACCCCCGCCGGCCTGATGCTGCCGGTCGTGAAATGAAGGATATGCACAACGATGAAAACCAGGAGCAGCGCTCCGCCCCAGCGCATTGTCCTGGAAGAGATCGTTGCGACCTGGGTCTCCCGTTTCGCGTAACCGATCGGCCGAGCGGCACGGCTCTGTCGGGTTAGCTGAATCGCCGCAATGACGTGAAGTATTACGGCGAAAATCAGCACGACACGCAGGGTCCACAGCAGCTCGCCCGTGCTTTTCAGGAAATGCGAGTACGAGTTGATCGCGTCAGGACCGCGAAATACGAGAAGATTGCCGAGCGAATGCAGGATGACGAAACCGATTCCGATGAGGCCGGTGACTCCCATGACGATTTTCTTGCCGACCATGGAGCCGTAGAACTTGCGCAGCCTGCCCATCAACGCGTCACAGCTTTACCGCGCCCATCGGCTCGCGCACGGCATCTGCGCTCTTCGTCAGGGCATCGCGCTCCCCTCGAGTGAGCTCCACTTCGATGATCGATTCCAGTCCTCGCCTTCCGAGCTTGCACGGAACGCCGAGGAAGAGCCCCGACATCCCGTATTCCCCCTCGAGCCAGGCCGCACAAGGGAGAATGCGTTTCTGATCGAGAACAATCGCTTCGCACATCTGCACTGCGGCCGACGACGGCGCGTAGTACGCCGAGCCAGTCTTCAGATGCTTCACTATCTCGGCGCCACCCGCGCGGGTTCGCTCGACGATTGCATCGATCTTCGCCTGTGGCAGGAGCTGTGTGATGGGGATCCCGCTCACCGAGGTGTAGGAGATGAGAGGTACCATGGTGTCGCCGTGCCCTCCAAGCACCATCGCCTGAATGTCCCGCACGGACACATCGAGCGCTTCGGCGATGAACGCGCGATAACGCGCTGTGTCCAGGACCCCAGCCATTCCCAGCACACGTTCACGCGGAAACCCAGTGACCTTCATCGCGACGTACGACATCACGTCGAGCGGATTGGAGACGACGATCAGGATCGCGTTTGGAGAGGTGCTCTTGATCTGCTGCGAGACCTGCTTGACGATCCCGGCGTTTGTGTTCAGAAGGTCGTCGCGCGACATCCCTGGCTTGCGCGCGATGCCCGCGGTGATGACGATGATCTCCGAGTCGCGAGTTTCGTCGTAGCCGTTGGTCCCGATCAAGCGCGAGTCGAACCCTTCGATTGGCGCGGACTGCCATTGGTCGAGAGCCTTGCCCTGCGGAATTCCTTCCATGACGTCGACCATCACGACGGTGCGGGCGAGCTCCTTCTCGGCGAGACGCTGCGCGGTAGTAGCACCGACGTTGCCAGCACCGACCACGGTAATCTTGTTGACCATTTCGCTTT
>CATPBN010000276.1 GCA_955652635.1 uncultured Gemmatimonadaceae bacterium | reverse complement strand
GCCGTCGGCCTTCGCAATCTTCTCCTCATCACCGGTGACCCGCCCAAGATGGGGCCCTATCCCAACGCGACGGCGGTATTCGACATCGATGCCATCGGTCTGACCAACCTGGTGAGCCAGCTGAATCACGGCCTGGATCCGGGCGGCAACGCCATCGGTGCCCCGACCAAGTTCACCATCGGCGTGGGTGTGAATCCGGCAGCCCTCGATCCAGCGCAGGAGCTCAAGCGGTTCGAATGGAAGGTCGAAGCCGGCGCGGAGTACGCGATCACCCAGCCGGTGTTCGACGTCAGTCAGCTCGAGAAGTTCCTGCGCACGATCGAGCATGCCCGCATTCCCATCGTCGCGGGCATCTGGCCGCTCGTGTCCCACCGCAATGCCGAATTCCTGGCCAACGAAGTTCCCGGCGTCGTTGTGCCACCAGTTATTATTGAACGGATGCGAGCCGCCAGCGCGAAGTCGAAGGAGGACGGAGTCGCTGAAGGGATCGCGATCGCTCGGGAGATGCTCGAGCGCGTGCGTCCACACGTACAGGGCGTGCAGGTGTCGGCTCCGTTTGGAAAGGTGGAGCTGGCGCTGGAAGTCTTCCGCGACACGCTCGCGGCCGCCGAAGCGAGGGCAGTCTGATGATCGCCGACATTTTCATTTCCCGTTCGCGCTACTGGCTGATCAAGGAGTATCCGATCAAGCTGCGGCATTGCGTGAACGTCCTCCCGCCTGGAGCTACCTGGAAGCGACCCGACGCAAACTCGAACAGCGTCGGAAATCTTCTCGTTCACCTCACGGGCAACGTCTCGGAGTGGATACTCAACGGAATCGGCGGACAGTCGACCAAGCGAAACCGTGCGGCCGAGTTCAGTCAGCGGGATGGCGACAACGGAGCGACTTTGCTCGCCAATCTGGAGGCCGTTTTACGCAAGGCGGACGAGGTTCTCGGTGGTCTTACCGAGCAGCGCCTGCAACAGCCGATTCGAATCCAGGGGCGGGAAACCACCGTGCTCGGTGCGATCTATCACGTAGTCGAGCACTTTGCCATGCACACGGGCCAGATCGTCTTCCTCACCAAGATTTACGCCCCGGGAACGATTCATTTTTACGAAGACGCCACCGACGTCGCGCGTCCCCTCTGGCAGGAAGGAGCCAGGCTCGAAGAAGCTGCCCACTGACCGGCGGTTGCTTGTCGTGGCCGAGCCGCTAATGTTGCGGGCATGAAGGGAATCCTCATAGTCGACCACGGCTCGCAAAAGCACGAAGCGAACGACATGCTGCGATCAATGGCCGACCTGATCCAGACAATGGCTGGACCGGACGTCGTCGTGCGGTACGCGCATATGGAGCTGGCCGACCCGGACATCGCCACCGGGTTCTCGAGCTGCGTCCAGGGCGGGGCGACCGATGTCACCGTTTTTCCGTACATGCTGTCGCCCGGCCGTCACTCGACGGCGGACATCCCACGCATGGTGGCCAGCGTCGCGCGGGCATTTCCGCACGTCAAGTTCAGCGTGACACCGGCGTTCGGACTCCACGAGAAGCTGGCGGAGGTGGACCTCGAGCGAGCGGGGATCGGAGCGAATGCAAACTGACACGAGCTCTTCGCCCTCCGCCCTGACTCTTCTCTCCGAAGAAGAGGTGATGTTCCGCGACGCGGTCGCGGCTTTCGCCGAGGAGGAAGTGCGTCCCCGCGTAACTGAGATGGAGAGGGCGGGCAAGATCGACCCCGCGCTGCTGCCAAAATACTTCGAGCTGGGCCTCATGGGGATCGGGGCTCCGGAGCAATACGGGGGAGCCGGGGGAACGCTCTTCATGGTGACGCTCGCAGTGGAGGAGATCAGCAAGGTCGATGCGGCAGCCGCGATCGTCTGCGACGTCCAGAACACCCTCGTGAATTACCCCATCAACCAGTACGGCAGCGAAGCTCAGAAGGCGAAATACCTGCCGCTGCTGACGTCCGAAGTGATCGGAGCTTACGCGCTGTCGGAATCCGGGTCGGGCTCAGATGCATTCGGTCTGGCCACGCGCGCGGAAAAGCGCGGAGATCGTTGGGTTCTTCGCGGACAGAAATTGTGGATCACCAACGGCGCGGAAGCGGGAGTGTTCGTGGTTTTCGCGAACGCGGACCCATCCGCTGGTTATCGCGGGATAACGGCCTTCATCGTCGAGCGCGGCTTCAAGGGATTGTCTGTCGGCAAGAAGGAAGACAAGCTCGGCATCCGAGCCTCCAGCACCGTCGAGCTCTTGTTAGACGACTGTGAGGTGCCCGAAGAGAACGTCCTGGGCCCCGTCGGTCAGGGTTACAAGATCGCAATCAACACCCTGAACGAGGGTCGCATCGGAATCGGCGCGCAGATGATCGGCGTCGCGCAGGGAGCACTCCGCGCAACGATCAAATACGTGAATGAACGGAAGCAGTTCGGAAAGCCGCTGGCAGAATTTCAGGGAATCCAGTTCCAGCTCGCGCAGGCGGCGACGGAGCTCGAGGCCGCGCGATTGATGGTCTACAACGCGGCACGGCTCAAGGATGCGGGGAAAGACATCGCGCGCGAAGGCGCTATGGCCAAGCTGTTCTCGTCGCAGGTCGCAGAGCGTGTGACTTCGCTTTGCATCGAGTTGTTCGGAGGCTACGGGTACACCAAGGACTACCCCGTCGAGAAGTTCTATCGTGACGCCAAGATCGGGGCGATTTACGAGGGAACCTCCAACATGCAGCTCCAGACCATCGCTAAGGCCATACTGCAATAGGGAAGGGGGAAGGGGGAAGAGGAAAATGCTCAAAATCGCCACCGCGTAAACCCGCTTCCCCCTTCTCCTACGGAGTAGTCGTCCCTCGAAGAATCCCTTCTCTAACCCGCCGCGCCTTTGCCGAGGCGCGCGGATCTTCCGTCAGGCGCATCTCGACGTGGGGGAGGAAGTTGAGCCGCGCCGTCAGCGTCATCTCCTTTCCTTCCCTGCTGATCAAAATCGGAAGCGAAGCTCCTTGAGCGGCGTGCGCGTATTTCGCGCGGAATTGTTCCGAAAAGGTCGGATCTCCTGCGCTGATCCCGCCGACGGAGAGAAGGAGATCGCCAAGCTGAACCCCTGCTGCATCCGCCGAGCTCAGTGGCACCACCTGGGTCACGTGGACTCCCGAGCTGTCCTGAACGGTGCCGATTCCCACACGAGGCTCGTTGATCGTGTCTCGCAGGAGACGCAATCCCGCCAACGGCAACACACTTCCATACGGAAACGGATCGCGGCCATCTATGTAGCGCGCGTAGAAGTCGGTGTACGACTTCCCGTTCGCCGCGCGGCTGACGGCCGCCCACCATTCGTCGGAAGTGAAGCCGCGATTGCTCTTGTAGTCGTTGTTGTACAGCTCGCGCATTACGTCGTCGAGCGAGTGCCTGTTTCCGGAAGCATCGCGTATGATGATGTCGAGCAGGAATCCGGCGAGGGATCCCTTTGGATAGTAGATGTACTCGGTCCCATCGCGGGGATGAATCCAGGTCGAGAGCGAGGCATCCTCGAGCGCTGTAGGAGGCAGCGCGGCGACCTGGGAGATCTTGTCGCCCGTGGCCATGTAGAAACCCGGCGCATCGATCACGCCTCCCCGTACTTCGGCGAGATCAGCGTAGTAGTCGGTGATTCCCTCGCTTATCCAGAGAAGCCTGGTCGGCTGCGGCTGGTCGTACTGATACGGATAGAGATCGGCGGGCCGCAATCGTTTCACGTTCCACGAATGGAAAATCTCGTGGGCGTAGATCGACATGATCACTGGGGTGCCGAGCAGGCTGGAGCCGTAGATCGCCACGTGCGAGTTTTGGTGCTCCAGCGCGGATCCACCGCCGAAGTTCGGATCGGCGATCTGCATGACGCTGTACGTCGTCCACGGGATCTCAGCGAAGACTTTTCCTTCAGCGGGAATCACGCGCTTGAGCGCTTCCCACACTGCGATGCGTGGTCCGCCGGTAACGCTGCCCGCAGGGTACGTCGCAAATCGCACCCAGTGATTGGCGATCTGCGTGCTGTCGAGATCGAACTGTCCGACGAAAAAAGGCATATCGACGAGGTCGTGGTAGTTCGCCGCCGAAAACTTGTGCGGCCCGGTTGACGTCATTCCGGTGACTACCTTCCATCCCGCCTCGGTGCTCACGGTTACAGTGGCGGGGAAATCGAATCCCCTGCCCTCCGGGTAGAAAAACAGGTTCGTTCCGTTGAAAAGGAGAAAGTCCGGACGCGCCCAGGTGTTGGCGTTGTCGAGACTGTCGGCCTCATAGTCGAAGCGGACCGTCACCTCACCCGCGCCGCGTGGACGAACGCGCCACGTATCGGGGTCGAGCTTGTCCCAGCTGAGCGACGTTCCCGTCTCCTCGGCGGTGAAGTTCGAGATGTTGCGCGCGAAGTTGGAGATCTCGTAGGCGCCCGGGGTCCACGCGGGAAGAGAGAGAACGACCGGCGCGATTCCTCCCACCGTAAAGGTCATCGCTGACGATACCAGCCGGCGCTCGCCGTTCGCACGGGTGAATGTCACCTCATAACGGATATCGTTGAGTGGCGCGGAGTTCGCGATGGCCTGTGCGGACAAGGCCGAGGAACCAAAGGGCGCGGCCAGGAGCCAGATCAGCGTGGAAATGACTTTTCTTCTCATGGAATTTGAGATTCGGGAAGACGACTTGTGGCAATCGGGTTGCAAGAGTCGTTCGCGCGCCCTGCGGGCACCTCCGGCGGAATGCTATATTCGGGCCTTGGCTATCTACCCCTTTCCTGCATGATCTCCTCCGAATCTCTCGCCTTCCTGAAGAAGCTGCTGGACACCCCTGGCCCATCTGGCTTCGAGTCAGCGCCCGCCAAAGTATGGCGCGAACACGCAAAGCAATTCGCGAATGTAACCGGCGATGTCGCCGGCAACAGCCTCGCGGAAGTAAATGGCAGCGGGAAACCGACGATCATGCTGGCGGGCCACATCGACGAGATCGGCGTGATCGTCAACTATGTCGATGACCAGGGTTACGGATACGTCCAGCCGATCGGCGGCTGGGATCCGCAGGTGCTCATCGGGCAGCGTCTCCGGTTCATTGGTCGAAAGGGAGATGTATTCGGCGTCGTCGGAAAGAAGCCGATCCATCTCATCAAGCCGGACGAGCGCGAGAAGGCGGCAAAGTTCACCGATATCTGGGTCGATTTCGGCGCCAGGACCAAGAAGGAAGCCGAAGAGATGCTTTCCGTCGGTGATGCGGGGGTGATCGATTCGCGCGCGATGGAATTTCCGAATGGCAGAATCGTGTCGCGTTCGATCGACGACCGTATCGGCGCTTTCGTGGTGCTCGAGGCGCTCCGCAGGTACGCGGCGAAGCCCGGCGCAGGGAAAGTCGTAGCGGTTGCAACAACGCAGGAAGAGATCGGGTACCGCGGTGGCGGCGCGGGCGTCTGCGCGAGCAGCCTCGGCCCGCAGATGGCGATCGTCGTCGATGTGACATTTGCCATCGATCATCCTGGAGTCGAGAAGAAGGAATATGGTGAAGCCGCGATCGATGGAGGGCCGGTTCTAACCCGCGGCTCGGTCGTCTCTCCGGTCGTCTTCAATCTCCTTCGCAAGACGGCGGAAGCGCGCAAGATTCCTTTTTCGCTCCACGCGGCGGGACGCGAGACGAGCACCGATGCGGATGCAATCCACATAGCGCGCGAGGGAGTGGCGACGGGAATCGTGGCGGTCCCGAATCGGTACATGCATTCCCCGAATGAGCTCGTGAGTATTCAGGATCTCGATCACGCCGCCGAGCTGATCGCTGAAACCTGCAAAGCGGTCACGGCCAAAACGGACTTCACCGCCCGCTGATCTCGGGGTTCCACCCGATGCCCAAACCGATCCCCGCCCCGCGCGAGGAAGGATTCACGACGACCACCGGCTCGCCGCTGTACTGGGCGAAGTACGGTCGCACCAATGCCCCGAAATTGCTCCTCCTGCATGGAGGTCCGGGCGCCGACCACTGTTATATGCTCCCGCAGATGCTCCAGCTGGGCGAAAAACACGACCTGATCTTTTACGATCAGCGCGGGGGTGGTCGGTCGAAGTCGGACGCAGGAGCTCCGACCACATGGCGCACCCACGTCGAGGACGTCGGAGCGGTCGTGATCGAATTCGGGCTCGAACCCCTTTCCATCCTCGGCTATTCGTGGGGTGCCATGCTGGCGCTCCTCTATACCATCGAGCAGCGAAAGAACCCGCACCTGGTCCCACCGGCTCGGCTCGCCCTCATGAGTCCGGCGCCTTTGACGCTCCCATACAGGCGCGCATTCGAAGCGGAGTTCAATCGTCGTCAGCTGGCTCCGGCGATTCATGAGTCGCGGGAGGAGCTGGCGAGATCGGGGTTGCGCGAGAAGGATCCGGCAGTCTATCGACAGCGCGCGTTCGAGCTTGGCGTCGCTGGTTACTTCGCGGATCCGAGGAGAGCGCGCGACCTCACGCCGTTCAGAGTCGTCGCGAAAGTCCAACAATCCGTATGGGAAAGTCTGGGGAATTTCGACCTGATCGGCGACCTGAAGGGGATCAAAATCCCCTCGATCGTCATCCATGGCCGTGACGATCCCATTCCACTAGCGTCTTCCGTAGAAGCTTCGCGCGCAATCGGGACGAACCTCGTGGTTCTGGACGACTGCGGGCACGTGCCGTACGTTGAACAGCCCAGGCAGCTCTTTTCGGCACTCGACACATTCCTTGATGAAACCAATCCGACCGTACAAAGCTGAAATCCAGCAATGACATCAGATTCCGGCGTTACACAGCACGCGATCAGCTCCATCACGGTCGACGGGAAGGAATACAGAGTGGCGCTCCGTCTCGCCTATGACGGGGTGGAGTACATCGGCCGGTTGTGGTTCAGCGACCCCAACAGCGATCAGATGGGCATTCCTGACCACGGTGCGGTCCCTGGCCGTACGATCGCTGAAGCGGTCGAGGTCGCCAGAAAGCTCACCCCGCAGGATCTCGAGCGCCGCTGCCATCGCGCCCTCGCCGACAAGCGGAGATACATCAGGCTTCGTCGCGCGACCGAGGAGATAATCACCAAGATCAAGTACATGAACCGCGTCGCCGTGACGATGCGGCATGGTATGCTCGACTCCGAGGGCGCGAGCCAGGAGCTCGAGCTGATTCAGAAGCAGATCGAGGAGATCGTGAAGACCCTACCATTCCACGCAGGAATCGAAGAGGGAGCCTGACCCCCGCCCTCCTATATTGAGGGCATGGATTCCCGCACGGCCGCGCACGTTCTGTCCCAGATCGGCGCACTCCTCGCAGCAAAAAGCGACCAGAAATTCAAGGCGCGGGCATACGCCGGAGCAGCCCGAGCCCTTGTCGCGCTCGACACCGACGACCTCGCTCCCCTTCTCAATTCCGGCGAGCTGATCGACACACCCGGAATCGGACCGGCCACGTTGTCCGTCATTCGCGAGCTCGTCGAGACCGGGGAGTCCTCGTACCTCTCGAGCCTCCTGGAAGGTATGCCCGAAGGACTTCTCGATCTGATGCAGGTGCCCGGGCTCAGTGTCGCCCGGATTCAGGTCATTCACGACGCCCTCGGCGTCGAGAACGTCGAGGATCTCGAGCGAGTCACGCAGAACGGGCAGCTCGCGGCGCTCCCCAAGTTCGGGCAGAAGACCGCCGAGAAGATCCTCAAGGGAATCGAGATTTCCCGGCGCAATTCGCACTTGGAGAGATTTCCGGCCGCCGCGGTCGAGGCGCACCTCATTCTCGCCAACGTCGAGAAGCATCCCGACGTGAAGCACGCCCGTGTCGCCGGCTCCATCCGGCGACACAACGAGGTGGTATCGGACATCGACATCGTCGCCGAATGCTCGGCGGACCCGGAGCAGGTCGCGGAATCCTTTGCCCGCGCGCCGGGAGTCAGCAAAGCCAAGACCGGCGACGAGCCGGGCACTGTCGGGATCCGCTTTGTGGATGGCACCCAACTCGACATGTACTGCGCGAGCAGCGCTGACTACCCGATGGCGCTCTGGCGAGCGACCGGTAGCGCCGCACACGTGGAAGAGATGACCGTCCTGGCAGACGAGAAGGGGTTCGCGATCAAAGGCAACTGGCTCGTCAAGAAAGAAGGCAAGCGGGTTCACATCGGTAGCGAGGAAGCGCTCTTCGCCGCGCTCGGCCTCGTACCGATTCCGGCCGAAATGCGGGAGGGTATGGGCGAGATCGAAGCCGCCGCTCGGCGTGAGTTGCCAGAGCTCGTCACTTTCGACGATCTCCGCGGAGTGCTGCATTGTCACTCCGACTACTCGGACGGCAGCGCTACGCTCGAGGAGATGGCGAACGCCGCAAAGGAGCGCGGCTGGAGCTACATCGGAATCTCGGACCACTCCGAATCGGCGTTCTACGCCGGCGGACTCAAACGCGACAAGCTCGCCCGCCAGCACGACGAGATCGACCGACTAAACGCACAAATGAAGGATTTCAGAATCCTCAAGGGAATCGAGGCGGACATTCTCGCCGACGGAAGACTGGATTACGACGCGGAAACGCTGGACAGCTGCGATTACGTGATCGGATCGATCCATTCGCGCTTCAGCATGGATGGAGATGCGATGACGAAGCGCGTGCTGGCGGCGATGGACGATCCGCACCTGACGATTCTCGCGCACCCGACGGGGAGACTGTTGCTATCGCGCGAGCCCTACGCCATCAACGTAGAGGCGGTATTGGAGAAAGCCGCGGATGTTGGCGTGGCGGCGGAGCTGAACGCTGATCCGCACCGGCTCGACCTCGACTGGCGGTACTGCCGACAGGCAAAGGAGCTGGGAGTGACGATAGAGATCGGTCCCGACGCGCATTCGACCGCCGGACTCGACAACGTACACTTCGGGATCGGAATGGCGCGGAAGGCGTGGCTCGAGGCAGGTGAGATTCTGAATACCGGGAGCGCGGAAGATGTTCTAGCCTTTGCGCGGAAGCGGCGCGACAGCAGATGAGAAAGTCGACGATCACCAAGGCGAAAGAACCAAAACGCAAGCGTATTGCGAAGAGCGCGCTGGGCCCGTACGCAGCCGAGGTCTTTGCGCGCCTCAAGCGTGCGTATCCCGACGCCCATACCGAGCTTGATCACGAGACTCCGCTCCAGCTGTTGATAGCGACGATCCTGAGTGCGCAGTGCACGGACAAGCGCGTCAACATGGTGACACCGCATCTCTTCAAGACCTATCCGACCGCTCAGTCGCTCGCTGATGCGCGGCAGGAAGACCTCGAGGAGGCCATCAGGAGCACCGGTTTCTTCCGCAACAAGTCGAAGAGCCTGATCGCCCTCGGAAAGGCATTGGTCGAGCGACACAACGGCGAGGTCCCTGACTCGATGGACGCTTTGGTCAAGCTCCCGGGAGTTGGCCGAAAAATCGCGAACGTGATCCTGGGCAATGCGTTCGGAAAGAATGAAGGAGTTGTCGTCGACACTCACGTCGGACGTTTGAGCCTGCGACTCGGTCTCACCAAGCAAACGGACCCGGTCAAAGTCGAGCAGGATCTGATGTCGTTATTCCCGCGCGAAGATTGG